>JAPLDO010000008.1 GCA_026391715.1 Bacteroidota bacterium | reverse complement strand
ATAAATTCTTTTTGAATTTCAATGTTGGCAGATATTATCAGTTGCCTGCATATACCTCGCTTGGATTCAGAAATAACAATGGAACTCTCGTCAATGACTCGCTTGGAATCAAATATATTTCGGCGGATCATTTCGTCCTTGGACTTGAATGGCTGCCAAAGCAGAACACCAAAATATCGCTGGAAGGATTTTACAAACGCTACCGGAATTATCCATTCTCCCTTCTCGACTCGGTGGCGCTTGCAAGCAAAGGAACGCAATTCGGAGCGGTGGGCGACGAACCGCTGCTTCCGATTTCCAAAGGCAGGGCTTATGGTTTTGAGATTTTACTTAGAAATGCCGATTTATACAAGTTCAATATTATAATGACCTACACCTTCGTGCGAAGTGAATTTACCGACTATGCAGGCAAATACATCCCTTCGGCGTGGGATAACAGGCAATTGATAAACGTAACAGTTGGCAGAAAGTTTAAACATAACTGGGAAATCGGCGCGAAATGGCGGTTTGCAGGCGGGCAGCCTTACACTCCCTGGGATATGAACAAATCAAGCCTGGTTGAAGCCTGGGACGCGCAAGGCAAGGGGTATTTGGATTACGCCGCTTTCAATACGCTCAGGTTAAAATCGTTCAACCAGCTTGATATTCGCGTTGACAAGGGTTTTTACTTTAAAAAATGGTCGCTGATGGTTTACCTCGATATTCAGAATATTTTGAATTTCAAAGCTCAACAACCTGAAATACTCGTGAATACTCAGGAGGATGGTTCGGTGGTAAAATATGTTGATCAGCAGGGGCTGGAACGGTACAAACTCCGCGCAATTGAAACTCAGGCGGGGACTATTTTGCCGGCTATTGGGATTATGGTTGACTTTTAGGAGCCTTGCCTTTGCGGCGCGCTTTCATCTCTGCAACCTGTTTTTGATAGGTTTTGAGTTGTTCGGGAGTGAGTATTCCCTTTAGTTCAGTTTCTTTCAGTTTGTTATTACCCTGGAGTGTTGTACGCTGAAGGGTAGTGTCTGTAATCTTCCTCGCCTCTTCATTCTTTTTTGCATATTTCAGGTTGATTGCCGCAACTTTTGGTTCCTGTGCGGGAGTAAGTTTGAGGTTCTCCTTCATCATTTCAGTCTGGCGTTTGGCGCGATCTTCGGGGGATGCTTTTCCCTTGCCTTTTCCCATGGGGTTATCCTGGGCATACCCGGATGTCACAGAGATTAACATGACGGTTAAGAAACCAACTGCAAAGCGAAGGTTCCTGGTAATGGAGTTTTTCATTGTTTTCATTGTTTTCGTTGTTTTCGTTGTTTTCGTTGTTTTAAGAGATAGTATAACGGTAAAAAATAATTTTATTTCATTAACAGCAAGGAGTTTTGCCCAAAAGAGCCGCCAAACTAACTTTCTCAGTCTTATTTAATTTACCCATTCATCTAAAGAGAGATCAACGGATTGAGAGACTTTGTATCTTTACGAAAAATAATTTATGCTTTTGATATTCCGAAAATCAATTCTGCTCATTTTTCTCATCAATCCTGCGTTACTGATATCCCAACAGCCGTTATCATTCTCACGATTCTTTAAAGGATACGAAAAATCTGTCAAAGGCGGCGGCTTTCAATACCATTCTCCTCAACCGGATGTCACTTCCTCGCTGTTAGTCCGATCAATAGATTCTGTACAATACATAGAATGGTTTTCGGAAAAAATTCCATCAGAATATTCAGAATCTACGGTTAATCTGATATGGATGTTCGGCATAGACGCCAATACCGACAGCCATTTTTTCAAACTTTATCTGAATGACAGGCATTGTTTGACTTTTGCAAACCCGCTATCTTCTGATATCAAACCATGGAAGATTAAAGGCATAAACGGTTGTACTCTTAATTTCCGCCCTGTGATGCTGGATAAATACGATGATCCGATGGGATACGCTGTGCTGAACGTTCCGTTATCAATGGTATTGAGAGGAGAGGCACAGAAAATCCGCATTGTCGGTGAATCGAAAGAGAGTCGCTCCTGGTACATGACTTTCGAGAACGGCGTTGAGGAGAAACTAACCATTACACAGCAGCCGGCGTTGATCAGAGGGAAAGATCAAAACTATTTGCAGGTGTTGTTCCAGTTTGTTCATCTTGGCGAAAAAGCAAACGGTTCTCTTGAAATTCCAGAAATAGCCAAATCAAACTTCACCCTCGAAACCGGCTTCAATGAAATTAAAGTTCTCATTCCTGAAAATACCCCGCCAGGCGAAAAAACTGCTCGTATCTCCATCTATGGTAAAAATCAGATTAGCAAAAAATTCATTACCTCGCTGCCTCGCTACTTCACTGTTTACCTTGTGCAGCACACTCATACCGACATTGGCTACACGCGACCGCAAACCGAAATTCTTCCCGACCATCTCAGATACATAGATTGGGCGCTCGATTTCTGCGATCAGACCGATTCCCTGCCAGATGACGCCCGTTTTCGCTGGACTTGTGAAACTTCATGGGCTGTTGGAGAATATCTGAAAACAAGGACAGAGGCACAGATAAAGCGGTTGAACCGCCGGGTGAAAGAGGGACGGATAGAACTGACAGGTTTGTTTTTGAATTCCTCAGATCTTTCTGATGAAACTATTCTTGCCGCGACGTTGCAGAATATCCGGTTTTTCAGGGACATGGGCTTCCCGGTAAAAGCCGCTATGCAGAGCGACATTAATGGAATTCCATGGCGTCTCGCCGATTTTTTACCTGGAGCCGGGGTAGAATATCTGAACATGGCGCAAAATGCCCACCGGGCTCTTAAACCTTTTGGCTTGCCCACCACTTTCTGGTGGGAATCCCCTTCGGGCAACCGACTGATTGTGAACCGCCCCGAACATTATATGTGGGGAAACAGCCTTGGGATTCTAAGCAAACCTGAGACCTTTGGCGCCGGGCTTTTCCGCCACCTTCAGGATATTGAGGCTAAGGGCTATCCCTACGACCATTATGCCATAGAATTCAGTGGATACCTTACAGACAATTCGCCGCCATCAACCACTGCCTGCAAGTTGGTTGAAGAATGGAATAAAACTTACATCTGGCCTAAACTTCGGCTGGCGACAATTTCTGAATTTCCGGATTACATGAAACGGGAGCATGGAAATGAACTTCCTGTGATACGCGGCGCATGGCCCGACTGGTGGATGGATGGTTTTGGCTCGGCGGCAATTCAAACGGCTTATGCCCGGACCGCTCATTCCGACTATATCGCCAACCTGGGACTTATGTCAATCGCAGCAATAATGGGTGTTCCTCCAAACAACCATATCAATGATTTGCAGTCGCAGATCATAGAAGACATTGCCTTTTACGATGAACACACCTTCGGCGCCGCCGAAAGCATTACCGATCCGCTGTGCGAGAATAGCGTTGTTCAGTTGGCAGAAAAAGAGTCCTACGTTTGGAGCGCGGTTAAGAAAAATCGCATTCTCCGGGAGGAGACGATGGGACGATTACAGCCGTTACTTCCCCGTTCGGAATTGCCCACAGTGACAGTTTTCAACACACTCGGAACATCAAGAACGGGGAATGCACTGGTTTATATTGATCGCCAGACGCTTCCTAATGATCGAAATTTTACCATTCTTGATTTCAATGGCGAATCAATAGCCGCGCAGTCTGTCTCCACTCGCGAGGAAGGAACCTGGTGGATGTTGCACCTGAATGACGTCCCGGCGCTGGGATTCCGTACTTACCGCATTAGTGTTGAGAAGGAACCTCGTATGATTCCTTCTGAAAATTCTTTCACCGGAGTTCTTGAGAACGAATATTACAAACTCACCATTGCCACTTCTACCGGGAAAATCAGTGGACTTTATGATAAGGAATGGAAAAAAGAGCTTATTGACGACAAGGCTCGGTATTGCGCCGGTGAGGTGATTTATGAGCGCCTTGGCAAGAACCGCGGGCAACTGGAGCAATTCAGGCTTGATGAATTTACCCGAAAGAGTTGGAA
>JAPLDO010000081.1 GCA_026391715.1 Bacteroidota bacterium | reverse complement strand
GCGTGATAAAGTAGTTTAAAAAGCGGTTAAAATTGTAATCATAATCAATTTTTTGTATTTCGATTATAAATCTATGGTCGTCCGTTTCGGCATAAATATCGAGTTTAATATCAATATTTGCAATTTGGGGTTCAAATCTTTTTTCAGTTTCGATGTTACTAACCACAATATCAACATCAAACAGGTCTTTAACAAATTGTTGAAACACCACTTTGTCGGTAAATGCCTTCTTAAAGATTGTTTCGTTATCTAATGGCGCAAGCATAAATTAATTTTTCAAAGGATGAAAGTTTACGATAGCTGGATGATGCAGATAAAATAAGAAATGGTTTTGAAATAAACGCCACTAAAAGTAATACCTTTTTCAAAACCTAACGTATCTTTTTATTAAATTGTTGATAAATAGTTTCATCCGGGCATTTTGGTTATGGTGGATGTAAAATAAAAACTTACGATGGGGAAAGGAAGTTTACTGGAAACGCGAGGTGGCAAGGTGGCGAGGTGGCGATGTCTTTATTGAGCTACCCTGGTTTTGTCGGTAGGATTGCAATGGCAGTAATGGATCGCCAGTTTCCAGGTTATTTATTTTTCAAATCGTTAATCTCTTTTTCTGTCAGCCCGGTAATTTTTGAAATCATTTCTATTGGATAACCTTCTTTTAGTCCGGCTTTGGCAACATCAATCTTTCCTTCATTCTTTCCTTCAATCTTTCCTTCCATCTTTCCTTCAATCTTTCCTTCAATCTTTCCTTCCATCTTTCCTATCTGTTTACCCTCAATAAAGGAATCAGAAAGCAAGGAGCGCTCGATGCTGACGCTGTCCCAGTATTTGTCGTAAGCTATCAATTCTTCTTTACTGTAACCGCTTTCCTGTAAAAGTTCAATAGCCTGGCGAATTTCCTCTACTTCATAAAGTTCCGGTGAAATGATTTCAGTGGCGTTTTTAATTTCCGATAAATACCTTAGCCACAATACCTGAATCTTCTTTTCATTAAAATTTGAAGGCTTGAATTTGGGGATTTCCACGAATACAAATTCGAGACCCTCAAGTATTTTATTGCTATTTGCGAGGTGAACGATTTTATAGTGATGGTAAAACTCTTCCATGTCGTGTTCAAACACCTCGTTCACGAGGCTCAACGCGTAAACAGGTCGTAATTCTTTGTATTCTATTCCTTTATCCAATTGGCGTACGTAGGCTTTGCTGGCATTGAACAATACCCTCGATTTGAAACTGTCGGTCCACAACATTTGCATTTCTACGATAAACTGCCTGTCTTGTTTATCAACGCAACGGACATCAACAATTGAATATTTAAGTGCAGGGATTACCGGAACCAATTCCGCCGGCAGATATTCCAAATCCCTGATGGGAATGGTTAGCGGCAGCATTGCATTCAAAAAGCTCTTGAGCAACTTTGGATGCTGTCCGAATACCTTCCTGAAGGTGAGGTCATTTTTGGGGTCAAGGTAGCGCATGGCTGAAATTGAATTTTATAGTTTGATGTTCAAATACTGAGCGTTCAAAGTTCAAGGTTTCAGGTTCAAGGTTCAAGGTTCAAGGTTCAAGGTTTCGAGTTCAAGGTTCATACTTCGACAAGCTCAGTACCCATGCTATACGTTCAATATTTTTCCGGCGTTTCAGAGTAGGTGCTGTTTCTGTGTTCGTGTGTTCGTGCTTTGGTAGGTTGTGAAATGTTAAACGTCAGTTTACTATGTTAATGCTCGTTTTGTACAGAAAAATTGTGCGACAACTCATATAGTAATTCGGGTGCAATATCAAGTTGCCCTGGTTTAATTAATCCATCCACATCCTTGTATTTAATGCCATTTTCCCAGCAAAGGGTGGTTCCATCACATTTTACCTGCAAAAATCTTTCTTTATTCCGAAGCTGGGAGTATGAGTTCTCAGGGTTTTTTGATTTTTCAAAAATAAACTCGTACAAATCAATGTCAGTAATGGTATTATCATTCCACCTGCAAGTAATTTTGTACAGTTCATTATTCAGTATTTCAACTATCCATTTCATGATTCAGGCTGTTGAAGGTTTATTGTAAAGGTTTAATTTTATTGAAAGTTTGAACTTCTGCGGTAAGCGAATTAAAATTTTCGTTCAATTCATCTGTATGTATGCTTGCCCATACCTGAACAAACTTAAGTTGTTTCGAGGGTAGTGTTGGTGGCGCCAGTGTCGAGCGCCATTTTTAATTCATATTTGTGGTCAATTTCAATGCTTACAATAATCAGCCCGCACTCGGGTTCTCGTTTAAAAGGGAAGACCATTATCCAATGCGGTTAAATATTCCAGTGATTTTTCTGGTTGTGTTGAACGTTCCTGTATAAATTAAAGTAATTTTATCAAAGGCAGGCGTCTTGTCCCTCCCAATATAGCAAACTTCTTTCTTGTCCTTGCTGTGGAATAATGGTATGCCTGCTGTAACGTCGAGGTTACTGTCGTCCATTACCGGATTGCCAAGCAAAACCCACTCGTCGGGATAGAGTATTTTGATGTCGTTGATATTGAGCTTTTGTTCCATTGTTTTGATACTTATTGGTACACAAATTTACGGTTATTGTTTTTGATTCAAGGCTTGTTTGTTATCTTTGTTTTGTTTTTTTAATGTGGAGGGTTCAACGTGGTTTAAGGTTCAAATGCTACGCGTTCAAGGTTCAAGGTTCAAAGTTCAAGGTTCCGGGTTCCGGGTTCAAGGGTATGATTTCATGCCATGTTATCTCTTATCCTTCAATTGCGGCTTCTAATTCTGTTAGCGAAAATTTAAACTTTTGCGAAATCTCTTGTTCATTTACTACCGGATTGATCGCTTCTAATTTCGAAATGATAGATTTAATTATTTCATGGATCCGCGGACTGCTTGCATTTAAATTAAGCAATTCGGTAAGCAATTCTTTCAGATAATCTGTTTTCCTTGCCCTATATTGTTGAACCATAATTTCATCCTGAATTTCGTTATGCAACATAATCATGTTGTCAAGCAAACTAATCTGACTTGCCAAATTCGATATTTTGTTATTGAAATTTTTCATGGCTCATGTCAATTTTTATAAACCCTTTGTTCATTTGGATACCTTGTTTGTTTGGTTTAGTTTTCAGAAACTGACGTAACCAGTACAAATTGTCGGCATGAGAAAACCTGTAGTTTCTATGATCCTGCGGATAAACTTGTACAATGTAAGCATCGACATTGTAAATGGTTTTCGAAAAAGGATACATAAAAAAATTTAATTCAGTTTTATACTTTTCGGCTATTTTGTAATCAATAAACGAAACGAAGTCAATATCATTCGGTTTAAACGCCTTTGTAACAAAACTACCATTTATCCACTGGTAATAGTTATTTGTAATTAAACTGTTCAATTGAGTAACGTATTCGGTATAATTGATAAAAATTTGCTTACGATGCTCTTTATTTCTCATTTCATTAACAAAACACCTTTCAAATATTATCAGGTTTGTACTTACAATGTCATATGGAAGCAAATTTCCATAATTGTCAAACTCAATCATTGATCTGTATTTTTATATTTTGCGCTAAGTGGTATGCTCCAAATAGAAATCTTCCTCATCCTTTAAATAGTTAAAAGTTTTGGATTTGTCAATTAGTTTTTCAATCCCTCGTTGTAAAACCTCCTCATCGTATTTTTTGAGTATATAGTCGGCAAAATCAGAAACTTCTTTCACTTTTTCCGGGAGGAGTTTCGATAAAGTTATCAATGTCCTGTTTATTAATGTTTTACCTGTCATTTCAAAATTAATTATGCAAAGATATGAGTTTGTATGTTGTTGGGTTCAAGGGTCAAATGCTTCGCGTTCAAGGTTCAAGGTTCAAGGTTCAAGGTTGAGCATACTCCGAAAATTTTGAAATTGATGTTTTTTTTGGCATAAATTACAAAATGCAAATTGTTCTTTGTCTTTTCTGGTTCAAGGCTCAGGGTTCAAGGTTCAAGGGTATGATTTCATGCCATGTTATCTCTTATCCTTCAATTGCGGTTTATAATTCTGTTAGCGAAAATTTAAACTTTTGCGAAATTTCCTGTTCATTTACTACCGGAGGTTGTAAGTGGGCTACTCGCTACTGGCTGTTTATCAGTGATTACTATCTTTTCCATTTTTCCTTATATACAATTGCTTTTCATTCTGCCCTACCGTTTGAAGTAATGAAACTTACATGAAACAATTTCAATGTATTCAGGCGCAACTTTATAAACGAACCGATGTTCATTATTTATTTTTCGCGACCACATTCCTTCCAGATGATGCTTAAGGGCTTCGGGCGAACCTTTTCCATCATAAGGCGTCCGGCGTGTTTCCTCAATCAATTCAGCAATTTTCAAATAAATACGCTTATCTGTGCTAAGCCAGTTAGTAAAATCCTTAAAAGAACTTCCTTTAAATACAACATCTCTCATTTTGCTTTTTCAATGCTTTCGTTTACAAAACTCTGGAATGTATTGCCGGGAAAATACTTTTTTTCGGCGCTTGCAGCATTTTCGTTAAGGTGTTCGAGATTTGCCTGGCTCGATGACAGATAAGTTGTTTCGTCATTAATTGAATCAATAGTAATGTTAATCGCCTGATCCTTAAAAAGCATACGGATTGCCTTAATAAATCCTTCATTCACTTCGTTGGCCATTAATTTGTAAACTGCTTGCATTGCGTTAATTTTATTAATTTGTTTGTTATTGGGTTAAAGGTTAAAATGCTTCGCGTTCAAGGTTCAAGGTTCAGGGTTCAAGGGTATGATTTCATGCCATGTTATCTCTTATCCTTCAATCGCATTTATTTAAGAATTTGTTAGCAAAATCAGCGCCTTCGCATAATTTAAACTGTGGCGGCCTGATTGTGGCATAAGATATGGTTGTGAATAAAAGACGCTTTAAAAGTAATACCTTTTTCAAAACCTAACGTATCTTTTTATTAAATTGTTGATAAATAGTTTCATCCGGGCATTTGGGTTATGGGGGATGTAAAATAAAAACTTACGCTGGGTGAAGGAAGTTTACGTTAAAAGAGAGGTGGCAAGGTAGCGAAGTGGCGAGGTATTTATTTAGCTTAACAAGTTTTGTCGGTAGGATTGCAATGGCAGTAATGGATCGCCAGTTTCCAGGTTATTTATTTTTCAAATCGTTAATCTCTTTTTCGGTCAGCCCGGTAATTTTTGAAATCATTTCTATTGGATAACCTTCTTTTAGTCCGGCTTTGGCTACTTCCAACTTTCCTTCTTTCATTCCCTGGTTAATTCCTTCAATAATTCCTTCTTTTTTACTTTCAGTTTCTATTATCGAAATCATTGCTTTTTTAGCTTCCGAAATTTTCATTTCGGCAACTGTTGCCGGGTCAAGATTGTCTATTTCAATTATCTTTGTCGCTCTTGCTATTCCCTTATCATTTAAGTTTAGAACAATATTTATCTTTTTTTCGATTGAAACGCTGAACAGATTTAACCAATCCTGATAATTTTGAGGTGTGTTGTCTTTCCTATAGTTGGGATTTGGGTTTAAAAACAGTAATTTATGTTTCCATAGTTTTATTCGCTCATCATTTAAATTTCTGGGGTCAAAATCTATGGACATTACATTTTCATGGATGGGTTCGCCGGTTATTTGATTGATTTTATAAGGTCTTGTGAGAACGACAACTCCTAATACTGTTTGTGGGATTTCATATTTCTCCCCCTTTTTTTGCTGCTCAATCAAAAGCGTGATAAAGTAGTTTAAAAAGCGGTTAAAATTGTAATCATAATCAATTTTTTGTATTTCGATTATAAATCTATGGTCGTCCGTTTCGGCATAAATATCGAGTTTAATATCAATATTT
>JAPLDO010000131.1 GCA_026391715.1 Bacteroidota bacterium | reverse complement strand
TTTTATTCCGTGCAAATAATCTTTTGCCTGTTGAAAAGCGAGGTCGAGGTTTTTGCCGCGGCTTTTCATTTCAATTATGACGCTTCCTTTCCAGAACAAATCAATATAGCCGTCGAATTCGCCAAGCTTTTTCACTTTGTGCTCAAACGATGCAACTCTTCGGTTGCTGACGCCGAAAACATTGAAAAATTCGATAAGAAAATTTTGAGCGTCGGCTTCTTCATTGCAGGCGTCTGCCCACTCTTTCGAAAATTTGACGGCGCGTTCCTTTATTTCATTCCAGCTTAGAGCCATAATTTTGTTTTCGGTTTAATGGTTTTGACTTGTATTAAAAGCCAAAATTGCTTTTATAGAACCATATTTCTGTTGCAGTTCCTGTAACTCTTTAATGAGTTCTCCTTTTGATTTATCCTGACAATTCATCCTTTGTTTTTCAAAATTTTTGATTTACACAATTACGCCATATTTCTTCAATTGATCCAGCAACTTTTGTTTGTTTACAGGCTTTGGAAGGTAATCATCGCAACCAGCGTCACGCGCCATTTTTGTATCTCCGCTCAAGGCGAAAGCGGTGCAGGCAACAATAGGTAAATCTTTGCGGAATGATTTGATTTCGCGGGTAGCCTGAAGCCCATCCATCACAGGCATTTTTATGTCCATCAACACCAACGATATTTCAGGATGTTCGCGGCACTTGTCAACAGCCTCTTTCCCATTTATGGCTGAAAGTACAGAAACGGACTTTTTCTTTAGAATTATTTCGAGATAGAATAAGTTGGATTCATCATCTTCGGCAATCAGAATGACTGGTTTATCCAGGATCGGAAGGTTTATAACCTCATCTTCCGGATTAGAATCTATCGCAATTTCATCGCCGGGCAATGTAAAGAAAAATTTTGAACCGGCTCCCTTTACCGATTTTACGTTAATTTCACCGCCGAGTAGTTGCGCTAACCCCTTTGCAATTGACAATCCCAGTCCGCTGCCTTCAAAACCGCTATTGCGTGATAATTCTTCCTGCTTAAAACTCTCGAAGATAAGCGAAAGAGCTTCCGGTTTGATCCCGATGCCTGTGTCGCTTACAAAAAACTCTGGTTTTGCCGGATCGTCATCCGGGTTTATGGAATAGCCAAAAGTAATCTCTCCCCTGGCGGTAAATTTGATGGCGTTATCGAGTAAATGCGACATGATTTTCCTGAATAACTCTGCATCGGAATTGAGCGCGATGGGTTTGGCGGGACATGGAATTTCAAGATGTAATTCAATCTTTTTACCCGCGCACAAAGGTTGAAATCGATCAAAGAGTTGCTGAAATATCTGGTGAAGGTTGATGGAATTTCGGTTAACTTCCATATTCCCGGAAGCGATGAGTGAAATATCCATGTAATTGGTGATGGTATTTAGCAAGCGATTGCTGTTTGTTTCGATGTGTGAATAATATTTCGACTTCTCTTCGTCGGTGATCTCAGGTAGTGTAATCAAATTGCTGAAACCAAGAATACCATTTAAGGGAGTTCGTATTTCGTGGGAGATGTTGTTCATGAATGCCGTTTTAAGGCGGTTGCCTGATTCGGCTTTTACCAGGGCTTCTTCTAAACTGGCAATCATTTTTTTCCTTTCGGTGATGTCAATGAAAGCTCCTACTATTCCGGCTACCTTACCGTTTTCGTCGAAGAACGCATTTTTGGCAAAAAATACATCCATGACGTTACCGTTTTTATTCGTCAATTTTGATTCATAAACCTGATTTTCAGGATTGGCTATAAGCTGTAAATCTTTTTGATGAAAGACTTCGGCTTGGTCGGCTGGCCATAAATCCATGGCCGTTTTGCCTATAATTTCTTCATACGTAACATCCAACAGGTTACAAAACATTTCGTTGCAACCCAGATAGCGCCCTTCCGTATCTTTAAAGAAAACAGGAACAGGCATTGATTTTAACAAGGCTTCGGTAAACCTAAGATTGCGTTTAATTGTAGATTCCGCCTGCCTGCGCCCGGTAATATTTTCGTGCATCAAAACAAATTGTTCTGGTTTTCCAGCGCTGTCATTTAAGGGGAAAATAACCATCTGTATCCAAACCGGAACATCCGGAAATTCGGAAACTAAATGGTGAGCGTTATAATACAAATCAGGAAAATGAACTACTTCGCCGTTTTTAACTCGTTCGATTAATTCTCCAAATCCTTGTTGGGCTGATTGAAAATCATCAAAAACCGAATAACCGGCAGGTGGCACAGCTCCAAACAAAGCGGTATGCGCTGAATTTACCTGAAGTGTGAACCCTTCCTTGTCAACAATTTGAATTGATATTGGATTTTCGGTTATTATGGCATGCAATATTTTTTCGGCATGTTTGCGCTTAGCGTTGGCAAGTGTTTGGGCAACAATGGAGGCGATTGTGCTCGCAAACGATTCCTCATCAGAGTACCAGGTTCGCTTTTCGGCGGTATGTTCGAAACACACTACACCCTTCAACTCACCTTCGGCATAAATTCCAGCGTCGAGCATCGAACTTATTCCCAGCGGCGTAAGATAACCTTGGGTAAATTCGCTGGTACGCGGGTCCTTTTGCGCATCTCCGGCGGATACCCTGCTTTCATTATTGATGGCGTCAAAATAGCGGGGATAGTCAACAGAGTTGAGAATTGCGCCTGAACTGTGATTTTTTGTTTTATTTTCAAACAGCGAGATACATTGCAGAACGGTTTTATCATCGGAAAATAACCATATACTGGCGCGATCAACCTGGATGGCAGTTGTGATTTCCTCCGTAAGCCTTTCGAAAGAGCTATTAATGTCGCCATAAGAAATTACATCATCCTCGGCAATCCTTGCGATTGAATTGCGTTGCCTGCGAGAACGCTCCTGGCTTTGGAAAAGTACCTCCTCCGCCTGCTTGCGCTCCGAAATATCCCGAACAATTGTCAATAAGGTGTTTTCAGAAGCCGGAACAATACGCGCTTCGTAAAATTCCGGTTTACCGCTGATAATGGTTGAATAGAAAAATTGCACCAATTCTTTGCTTTGCAGCGATTTGGTAAAAGCTGCTAAGGCTTTACCGGCAATTTCGGGAGGGAACAAATCGCTGATATTTTTTCCGATGAGAGTTTCTCTTGGTTCAAAGAGTTTTGAGTCATCTTCGGTATAAACTTCCAGATATTTACCATCCTTGTTAAATACAAACAACAAATCGGGGATTGCTTTAAGGATAGCTGCTTTTTGATTTTCACTATCGAGTTGCCCAGATTCTGCCTGCTTGCGTACGATAATTTCATTATTAAGCGACTTATTCTTTATTTTTATCCTGACTGAAATCAATAGAACAATGAGCAATAGCACAATTAACGCGCTTGATTCTATCACGCTAAATAATAAGAAATTATTCCACAACTTTGCGTTAAAATCCATGGCAAATATGGCTGTAGTTTTGCCTGTAGCTTCATCTTTAACTGGAATAACCACGCTTCTCCAGGTTCCCCATCTATCGGAAACAGGAACTGTTATTAACTCTTTCCCGTCTTTAAAAGGCTGGTAATAGGCTAAATCAGCTTCGGTGTATTCCTGTCCGGGAGGTGAATAATCCTTTGAATCATCCGGCTCCGAATCGGCAATAAAATACAATTTACCATTTTGCTCGGTGCATAAGTACGCAAATCTTGCTTGGGAATTGACTCGGATAATTGCTTTTAAAGTGTTTTTTATAACCTGATACTGTGGCTTTTGAATATCGTCTGGCTTTGCTTCAAGAGCTTTTAAATCCTCTTTTGGCAACGTTGCTTCAATGGATCTTGCAATTCGTAAGGTTTGATCCGATATGTCATTTTCAATTCTTATCCAGTTATACCGGACATAAAGCACACCAAAAATTACAATTATCAGAAAAAGAATAATTTCCGGTATTTGGTTTCTGCTGATTGGATTTTGCTTGTTCATAAATATTAAGTATAGATTTCATTTTTCAATTTGAAAAAAAGTACTTCCTTTCCATTCTAAAGATTTCCAGCTAAATCTTCCCGACGGGATTTGATAATAATTATTTTAATCCCGGTTCACTCGCAAATATAGCGAATACTGCAATAATGAGACAAAGAGACTAATGTAATTTTCGACATATTACCGGGAAGTCAAATTTCATTGATTTTGCAATTTGCCATTTTGTTGAAAATTTTTTCCGTTTTTCGTATTACCTTTGCCAAGTCAACCGGATTAAACATAAAAACTTAATCCAAACAAAAGATGAAAACAATTCAGAAAATTATCGTGTTTTACCTGCTTATGGCGCCAATGATTGGCATGGCAGAAACAAAGGAGATTCCTTTTACGTTGGATGACCGCGACAGGATCATCCGAACTGAACAGAAGGTTGAGTCTGTTAAAATCGAAATGAATTCAAGGTTTACA
>JAPLDO010000022.1 GCA_026391715.1 Bacteroidota bacterium | reverse complement strand
ACTGCATGCGTAACAATCCACGGCTCCGACAGCAGTTGCTACGACGTTACCTGCGAAACAATTGTAATTGGATCCGGCGGCGGTTGCCAGGCAGCGTTTACGATTGTTCCCGACACCATGAACACTCCTAACTCATTTTACTTTATTGATCAATCAGCAGGGAATATTACTACCTGGGTATGGAATTTTGGCGACGGAACGCCTCCAGTGACGATAAACTTTCCTTCAAACCCGAATACTTTCCATAGTTATTCAGTACCAGGATATTATATGGTTTGTTTATCAATCCAGGGCGCAAACGGTTGTTTTGATATGACTTGTGACACACTGGTTGTTGGATCGAACACCGGTTGTGACGCAAACTTCTTCACCTCTATTCCCATTAGCACGGCTTACCCAACCCTGTTTCAGGACGCGTCTCAAGGGGGTGGCGGTCTTCCGATTGTATCCTGGAACTGGAACTTCGGCGACCCGGCGAGTGGCGCCAATAATACATCCTCGTTACAAAATCCTTCGCATACTTTCATGGTTGCCGGTATCTATAATGTTTGCCTGACTATTCAGGGCGCTGACAGCAGTTGTTACGATGTTACCTGTCAGAACATAGTTGTTGCAGGCGATTCCGGTTGCCAGTCTCAATTCCTTTATACGATTGATTCTTTAGTCGGGAAAACGGTTGCTTTTACTGATATTTCAACAGGGAACCCGACATCCTGGTTATGGAGTTTTGGCGACGGTACATCGGCTACAATCCAAAATCCTGTTCATACCTATAATGGAACGGCGCCTTCATATAATGTTTGTCTAACCATAACCGGAAATAACTGTACAAGCACTTACTGTCAGAATGTAGTAATGCCGGACAGTATTAATTACCACCAGATTTACGGGCAGGTGTTTGCAGGTAATTTCCCGGTTTCAATGGGATTGGCAATGATCTTTTCACTGGATTCCAATGCGACGAACCAGCTTTTTAGCACTGTTTGTCCGCTTGATTCAAACGGGGTTTACTATTTCACGATGGTTCCGGATGGGAATTATTACATACTTGCCATTCCTTTTGATTCAAATGGTTATCTGCCTACATATTACGGGAATACCATTAGTTGGGAGCAGGCAACCCTGATTACACTTGGAACGGAGAACAATCCTTACAACATTAACCTGGTTGTTTCCGACCAGATGACTCCTGGTCCGGGTTCAACTTCGGGACAGATCAACATGGGCGACGTGAATAGTTCGCTGCTCGATAAAATCAACATGATCCTGATGAATGACCAGAGCGCCCCGATTGGTTTCACGAAAGTGTCGTCCTCCGGCGTTTTCAGCTTTCCAACATTAGCTTATGGAAATTACTATCTGCATCCTGAGATGCCAGGCGTTACCGGCGACGTTGTCAAATTTACGCTGACGGCGGAAAAACCTCATGCCGATATTGTGATGACATTTGATGGTAACAAAATACTCGGATTACAGGATGAGCAGTCGTTGGTAAACCAGTGGTCGGTATTTCCGAATCCTGTGAATGACCGCCTGACTATAAGCCTCGATCTGAAACAGGAAATCCAGGTTGTAATAGAAATCCATAGTCTGACCGGTAAGGTGATGGCGTCCAAATCTGTGGTTTTACAAAACGGCAACAATTCAATTTCACTTTCAACCTCAAATTTACCGATTGGTTTATATATGTTAAGAGTCTCTTCAAAAGAGGGTGTGAACATCAATACGAAGCTGGTAAAAATTAGATAACCAATTTCTTTTCCATTTACAGAGCCGCTTCGGATTTCCGGGGCGGCTTTTTTTTGACGATTACAGGGCGACTCAAACCTGTCATGGTTATTCAAACCTGACGGGGGCAACCCGACCATTGGAAAAAAGTTATCTTTGTGACAGCAAAAAAAGTATATGAAAAGTTCGATTTCGATGTTCAGTTTATTTCTGCTGTCAATTCAATTGACGTCGCAGGTTATACCAGATCAATCAACTTTAATGGCAAGGGCTCCGGCAACTTTTCAGGCTGTATTCCATACATCGAAAGGCGATTTCACGGTGGAGGCGATCCGTGAATGGTCGCCTGCCGGCGCCGACCGTCTTTTTCAATTGTTAATGACAGGCTTCTACAATCAAAACATCTTATTCCGGGTACAGAAAGGGTATGTAATTCAATATCAACAGCCGCACGACGCAGCTTTTCATCAACATGTCGGAATCCTCTCCGATACGCACGGATACATCCACCCTCGAATACCCGAATTTTTTTCAGCGGTGGATGAAATCTGGCATGCAGGCGACATGGGCGATATCCGGAAGTAAACCATTTGAGCAACCTGGAAGTACTTGACCTCCCCCGCTAAAATAGAACCAAATTTCGCTACTTCGCCTCCTCGCTACCTTAATCGGTCTGTGGACTTCACCAACGCCTCATCTTTCATTATCGCGCGGCTTGCAAGAATCAGCAGAGCAAGTGAAATCAATGGTAAAACCATTCCGAAATAATTATATTCAGGTTCGGTAACGGTCATTGATTTGATTTTGGTGATGTAAAAGAAAAATACCACCATGATGAAAACAATGTTGGTGAGTACGTTAAATGTACAAAGCCGGTTTTGTAGCGGACGATTTTTATAGAGAAATATTGCCGATACAGCAAAAATGAATGAAACTACAACAAAAAATATCAACGGAATTGCAAAAAAAGAACCGAAAACCACTTTCGGATCAGGATCCATGCTTTGAACTCCATAAATAAAAAAACGATAATTGCCTTCCATTTCGTTATAAAAAAAAGCCAGCGGAAAAAAGAAAAGAAGGATGCATGCAATTGCAACTAATGCGAGGTAAATGGTTTGAATACGTTGTAACATGGCAAGTGATTTTAATACGCGGCGAAATTAGGAAAGATTTTTATTCCTATCTGATTTTTGATTATCTTTGCGCCGATTTTAATCCCCACATTCAGTTTCTGAATTCACTTTTCAACTAATTTCTGTTTAGAAATTCCCTTGATCATCTAATTGACCATTCAATTTGTTAAAACCCAATCATCATGTATGACATTATTTCGCTTAATAGCATGGAGCTATCTGAGCTAAAAAACATTGCAAAACAATTCAACATCCCGAAAACCGACAAACTGGAAAAACAGGATATGATTTATAAAATCCTTGATCATCAGGCATTAAATCCTACTGAGGAAATTTTAAATAAAGAAAAACAAGATAAATCCAAACCATTTCGCGGTCGCCCCCGCAAGGAAATGAATGCGAAAGTAACAATTCCGAAAGAAGAAAAATCTCCCGACCAACCCAAAGAAACACCGGAATCAGTAACCCGTGTGGAGCAAAAAGATAATAAGGAGATACCGCAACGACCAAAACCGCATGATCCGCGCGCCGACAAAGGTCAAAAACCCAACAGGAATGCTCATGTTCCAAGAGAAAATCGTCCGCCCCGCGACCCGCGTCCGACAAGGCCCAATGAACCATTCAGGAACAACCCGGTCAGACCTGTTGCCGAACCAATGCTCAAAATGGTCATTCCTGATTTTCTCGACATTCCAGATGAACGCTTTGATTTTGAAGAAGCTGCGGAAAAACCCTTTGTTACAATCGATCCGGTTGATGTGATTCAAAAACCAGAAGGAATGCCGGAAATTCCAGTAGAACCCATTGAACCTGCTCCGACTGTTGAAACAGTCGCGGTATCAGAAATCCCAGCTCAACCCGTTGCTGAAGATCGTAAACCGCGTGATTTCCAAAAGAAATACCAGGATCGTCACAGGGAAGAGTTTAATTTCGAATTTGAAGGGATTATCGTAAGCGAAGGCGTACTCGAAATTATGCTCGATGGTTATGGCTTCCTCCGTTCATCCGATTACAATTATTTGAACTCTCCCGATGATGTTTATGTGTCGCAATCCCAAATAAAGTTGTTTGGATTGAAAACCGGAGATACCGTTAGAGGCTCTATCCGCCCACCGAAAGAAGGCGAAAAATATTTCCCCCTTATCAAGGTTGACCTGATAAATGGAAGAACTCCCGAAGAGGTGCGCGACCGGATTCCTTTTGATTATCTGACGCCGTTGTTTCCAATGAAAAAATTCAAACTCACGGGTCATAAAAATGAAAGTTTGTCAACCCGCGTTATTGACATGTTTGCCCCGATAGGTTTCGGTCAGCGCGGTTTGATTGTAGCTCAGCCTAAAACCGGAAAAACGGTTCTTTTAAAAGAGATTGCCAATGCCATAGCAGCCAACCATCCTGATGTTTATATGATCATCCTCCTGATTGACGAGCGTCCGGAAGAGGTTACCGATATGCAGCGAAGCGTGAAAGCAGAGGTGATATCTTCCACCTTTGATGAGCCTGCCGAACGCCATACCAGGATTTCCAATATCATTCTTGAAAAAGCCAAGCGCCTTGTTGAATGCGGTCATGATGTGGTGATTCTGCTTGATTCTATTACCCGTCTTGCCAGAGCATACAATACAGTAGCCCCGGCTTCGGGTAAAGTGCTTTCAGGCGGCGTTGAAGCTAATGCCCTCCAAAAACCAAAACGTTTCTTTGGCGCTGCCCGCCAGATCGAAAATGGCGGCTCACTTACCATCATCGCCACTGCGCTGATTGATACAGGTTCAAAAATGGATGAAGTTATTTTCGAAGAATTCAAAGGAACCGGCAACATGGAACTCCAGCTCGACAGAAAACTCTCCAACAAACGAATCTATCCGTCAATTGACATTGTAAGTTCAAGTACCCGTCGCGAGGACTTGCTGCTTGATAAAGACGCCCTTCAGAGGATTTGGATACTCAGGAATCACCTTGCAGATATGAATCCGCTCGAAGCGATGGAGTTTTTGCGTGAAAGAATGAAGTTCACCAATACCAACGAGGAGTTTCTAATCTCAATGAACGGATAGAAATTAAGAACTTACCTGAGCTGCAAACTCATTAAGGTCAATTCCGTCATAATTCCCCGAACTCATCATCAGAAAAACAGAATTATCAGCCTGTTCACTTAAAAGTCGAGCCTTCAGTTGCGCTGATTGGTTGAAAACTTCGAGCGTTGGATTTTTAAATCCCTCCCTGATCTGTTGCGGAGTTATTTCCGGGAGGCGCTTCAACCGAAGCGCGTGAGGATTGTAGTAAACAATAGCTACATCAGCCTGATCAAGGGTTTCAGCATACTGGCGCATAAACTCTTTGCTCAGGCTGCTGTATGTATGCAACTCAACGCATGCAATCACTTTTCGACGTGGATACTGAGCCCTTACCGCTCCCAAAGAGGCAAGCACTTTGGAAGGCGCGTGAGCGAAATCCTTAAAAACAATACATTTATCAGTGTTCGCAAGAACTTCGAGCCGTTTTGAAGCGCCTTTGAAAGATTGAATCGCATCGAAAAACTCCGAATCGCCCACGCCGAGTTGTTTGCATACCAGCCGCGCTCCGTTCAGATTCATCATGTTGTGTTTTCCGAAAATCTTCAACGGGATGCTTATATCGCCGGTTGTGAGAAAAGTAGTCTCATTTTCGATCTGGTGTGGAGGAATATCGTATGGCTGAATAGTGATATCATCTCTTGATCCCGGACAGATGTTTCGCAAGCGCTCATCTTCGCTGCAATAAATCAGGCAGCCGCCGGGAGTAATCTGCCGGATAAAGATTTCAAACTGGGATAAATAATTCTCAAAAGTTGGAAAAACATTGATATGATCCCAGGCAATACCGCTGAGAAGAGCAATATCTGGCATGTAAAGATGGAATTTCGGACGCAGGTCAATGGGAGAGGTAAGGTATTCGTCGCCTTCGATTACCATGATTTGCGCTTCATGAGTGAGTTTCACCATTACATCAAAACCCTCGAGTTGGGCGCCAACCATATAGTCACAATCAATATGGTTGAATTGCAAAACATGAAGGATCATTGCTGTGATTGTCGTTTTACCGTGACTTCCGCCAATTACAACCCGTTTTTTATCTTTTGATTGTTCATACAGATATTCCGGGTAGGAAAAAATTTTTATCCCCAATTCGCCTGCTTTCAAAAGCTCCGGGTTATCGGCTTTTGCGTGCATACCTAAGATTACCGCATCCAGCGAAGTGTCAATTTTTGAGGGAAACCAACCTTCAATCTCCGGAAGAATACCACAGGCGGCAAGCCGATTTTTCGCCGGCTCGAATATTTCATCATCGGAACCGGTAACAAAAAAACCTTTTTTATGAAGGGCTATCGCCAGGTTATGCATCGCGCTTCCGCCAATAGCTATGAAATGAACTCGCATGATTAACAGTTTTTTTTCAAAAATACATATTAATTCGTACAGGTACCTGCTTTTGCATATTTAACTTTTGTAATTTCACCCGGAAATTAAATCAGATTTTTGTTTAAGGATAATGAAAGAAAAGGTTACAGGTTTACAAAACCAATTTAAACATGCAGAACCGCAGGATGTTCTTTCCTGGTTCGCTACTTCATTCAATGGAAAGATAGCTTTTTCTACAAGTCTTGGCGCCGAAGATCAGGTGATTACCTTTATGCTCGCTTCTCTCGGAAAACAAGTCCGGATATTTACGCTCGATACGGGCCGCTTTTTTCAGGAAACTTATGATCTTCTCGACGTCACTACTAAAAAATATAGTATTGAGATCGCTGTTCTATTTCCTCAGACGTCTGGTGTTGAGGCAATGGTGAATGATAAAGGAATCAATCTCTTTTATGAGAGTGTTGAAAATCGCCGCTTATGCTGTGATTTACGTAAGAAGGAGCCGCTGAAGCGCGCGCTCAGTGGAATGGAGGTTTGGATTACCGGGATGAGACAGGAGCAATCTGTTACCAGATCCGGCGCAGCTTTAATTGAATGGGATGACAGGAATCAAATAATTAAACTTAATCCATTAATTAATTGGACAAACGATATGGTTTGGTCGTATATCAGGCAAAACCATATTCCATATAATGAGTTGCACGACTGCGGCTATCCCAGCATCGGATGTAGTCCATGCACCAGGGCGGTTCAACCCGGAGAAGATATTCGTGCAGGACGCTGGTGGTGGGAATTACCACAAAATAAGGAATGCGGACTTCATAAATAAACTTAAATTCAATTCAGATGAACACACTTGATTTGGTAGAAGTTGGTAGGTTATTTCTCGAAAAATACGATAAACCGACCTCATTGTTTCTTTCCGGACAGCATGCAATTTACTGGCTTGGCATGCCTGAAGACACAGCCTTCCGGTGTAATACCTACCTTATTGTTGATGGCAGGGAAGCGATCATAGTTGATCCGGGCGGCGTACAAGCCTACGACTTTATTAAGATGAGAATTGAACAGATCCTTCCTCTGGCATCGGTGACCGCTCTCATTGTTTGTCACCAGGATCCTGATGTAGCGGCGTCAATGGTGCAATGGCTCGATTTTAATCCTGCCATAAAGGTAATTACCTCTATTAGAACCAATATCCTTCTGCCACATTATGGAAAGGTGGACTACACCTTCGTTAATATCAACGAATCTTATGAGTATTATTTCTCATCAGGAAATAAACTGAAATTCATTGAAGCCCCCTTCCTCCATTTTCCCGGGGCATTCGTAACCTTTGATGAAATTTCAAACTACCTTTTTTCCGGCGACATCTGGGCGTCGGTTGATATGGACTGGAAACTGGTGGTTGACGACTTTAACAAGCATGAGTTAAAACTGAGTCTTTTTCACATAGATTACATGGCAAGCAACATCGCCTGTAAGGGATTCCTGCAGCGACTCGGACAAATTGAACCCGATGCAATCCTGCCGCAGCACGGATCGGTTATTCCCAAAAAATTTGTTCCCAAAGCTTTCGATTATCTTCGAAAGCTGAAATGCGGACTTGATCTTATCTATTCAGGATTGAAATAATTTAATTTATTACCGTATTCATGTTTAACTATTAAAGCCATGAGTGAAGAACTGAAACAGCGAGTAACCGAACTCGAAAAGGAAAATAAAAAATTGCGTTTCGCTTCTCAGCAATGGGAACTGTTAGAAAAGACGTACCGCAAGTCAAATGAAGAACTCGGCGATCTGCAAATGAAATTGGCAAAACTTCAGGAACAAACCGACCACGCGCTTTTTGGAGGAGACCTGGCATGGTGGGAATGGGATTACCGCAGCGGAAAGGTTCAGTTTAACGAAAACCGCGCACGATTGCTAGGATTTAAACCCGATGAACTGCCCAATAGCTACAGTGGGATAACCGGGATGATCCATCCGGATGATTATAACCATACCATGATTAAGCTTCAGAAACACCTTAACGGGGATCATCCGAACTATGAAGCTGAATTTCGTCTTCAAACCAAATCGGGTGAATGGCGGTGGTTTTTCGATAAAGGCAAAATTGTTGAAACTGATATTCTCGGAAAACCCATCAGACTTTCCGGCGTTTTAATTGACATCCATGAACGGAAGAGTACCGAAAATTTGCTGATTATCGCCCGCGATAAAGCGGATTCCGACAGCCGTTCAAAAAGTAACTTCCTTGCCAGTATGTCACACGATATTTATACGCCGATGGCTGGAGTTATTGGTATGGCGGAAATTCTCAAGCAATCGAAACTCAGCGAGGAGCAGGAGGAATACCTGAATGTTATCGTTAAATCGGCTACAAACCTGATGTCAATTCTTAACGATATCATCGAATATTCAAAAATCGAATCGGGAAAACTTGAATTTCATGAGAAACCTTTCAGCATTCATCAGGTTGTTGAAGAGGTTACTGCCTCGTTCCTTGAAAAAGCCGCTGAAAAAGATATTGAAATTCTTTCCTTCCAGGATCCCGATATTCCGCTTGAGGTGGTTGGCGATCCGGTAAGACTGCGACAGGTTATAAGAATTATTTCAGATAACGCGCTCAAATTCACCGAACAAGGGCAAATCAGGATTGAAGCCCATTTTCTTGAATGGGACAATGAAACTGTGAAGGTGAAGTTCAATATCACCGATACCGGGATTGGAATTTCGGAAGAAGGAATGAAAAAATTATTCACATCCTTTTCAAAATTTGAATCTGCTGAATCGCAAAAATATGGCGGAGGCGGACTGGGTCTGGCAATTGCCAAAAGACTTATTGATCGTATGAACGGACAAATTACCGTTGAAAGTACACCCGGCGAGGGAACCACATTATCCTTCACTGTTTTGTTTGAACGGTATAAGGATACCGAAGTTGCCGATCCGATGAAGGAGATGCTCCGGGGATTAAGGGTTCTTGTGATTGATCCCAGTCAAACCCGCCGCGCTATTCTTTCTGGTTATCTTGATCGCTGGGAAGCAGAAGTTGAACAATGCGTTGATCCGGCAGATGCGCTTAAAATGATCGGACATCAATCCCAGATTAATAGACCCTATAATCTAATTGTTATTGACTATGATTTGCCCGGCTCTGACGGATTACAATTTGCATCCTCCCTTAAGAATGATCGCACCGTGCAGAAATCAATCATTTTGCTGTCTGTTTCACGTCGGATTTCTTTATCATCTTCCGAACTTGCCGCCGCCGGCGTTGTAGTTGCATTGGTTCAACCTTATACGCTGAGCAGGCTCCGGCATCGGATTAAAGACGCATTAACTCAGGCAAATATAGAAGAGATCGAAAGTTACGACGATGTTGACTTTCATTTACAGGAAGACCAGAAAAAGGTATTGAGTATTCTTCTTGCCGAGGATAATCTGATCAATCAGAAAGTTGCTTTGGTAATTCTCGAAAAAATCGGTCATGCCGCCGAGCTGGCTGTTAACGGAAAAGTTGCCTTTGAGAGGTACATTGAAAAAGAATTCGATCTGGTATTAATGGATATCCAGATGCCCGAAATGGATGGGTTTGAAGCGGCGAGGAGAATCCGGGCTTTTGAAGCGGAACATCCCGAAAGAGATCCGGTTCATATTTGTGCAATCACGGCTAACCGCTCTTCCGAAGATGAAGAAAATTGCTATAAAGCAGGGATGAACAGCTATATTTCAAAACCTTTCAGACTGGATGAACTAACCCGAATTCTCAATCACCTTTAACTGAATCTGATTGCTTTCAGTGGCATAATTCTCGAAATCACAAACGAAGGGATAACAAAAATCAGATAACACAAAATCAGAGTTCCTGCATTTATTATCAGGATATTAAAAATATCGAGGTTGATTGGAATAACCGACATGTAATATGTTTCCTCTGATAATTTGACAATTCCGAATTTCATCTGTAAATAGCAGAGAGACAGGGCTAATCCATTGCCAAAAAGCATTCCCCAGCCGGTAATGTAAAGTCCATGGTACAAAAAAACCTGCCTGATTCCGTTGTTTCTCATTCCCAGCGATTTCAAAATTCCGATCATGTTTGTCCGTTCAAGAATTAATATCAGGAGCGTAGATACGATGGTAGTGGAGGATACCAGCAAAACGAGAATCAGGATAATCAAAACATTGATGTCCTGTAGGTCGAGCCAGTCGAAAATTTGCTGATACAACATCCTGATGGTTGAGGCGTCGAGGCTGAAACCTATCTGATGATAAACATAAACACCCATGCGATCAATAGCGTTGAAGTCTTTAAGAAAAACTTCAAATCCGCCAACTTCACCGGAAGTCCAGTTGTTGAGTTTCTGAAGGTGATGAATATCGCCAATCACATACAATTTATCAAATTCTTCAAGTCCCGTATCAAAAATGCCGCAAATCTTAAACTTTCTGCCAAGCGTATTATTACCGCTGATGAAGAACATCCGCAGATCGTCATTCAGATGCAGATCAAGTATATCGGCTGTTTTTCGTGAAATTATCACTTCATCGCATCGGCTGCTGTCATTCACTGAAAATGTCCTTCCCAGGATCATTTTACTTTTGAAAAAACGCCAGTCAAAATCCGAACCCACGCCTTTTAATATCACCCCCTGGATATGATCTTTCGCTTTTATAATACCGGCTTTGGTTGCAAAAACCTGTACGTGGCTGATCTCTTTATTGCTTTTCAATACCCTTAGAAAAGATTGGTTTTTTGCAATGGGGCGGGGTTCAAAAGTGTTGTTTTCAGCAAAACGGGTAATCTGGATGTGACCGCAAAAACCAGTCACCTTTTCACGGATTTCATTTTTGAATCCTGTCAGAATGGCTACGGCAATAAACATGATGGAAAGCCCCAGCGCAATGGAAGTGATGGCGATAATGACGAAAGTGAAGGAAAAATTTCCCTTGCTTCGGGAAACAAGCCGTTTTGCCAGAAATAATTCAGTATTCAAAGGAAAATCTTTACTTTGCAAAAATAGACGAATTTTTAATGAATTGCCATGAAAAACAGAGCTTTTGCAATGATGATAGCGGTTATTGGGCTTCTGCCTCTCCATGTTTTCGCACAGGTTAAAGTTGGCGCCGCTCGTACCGATCAATATTATTTTTTGCTTAAAAATAAAACCGTTGGGATTGTCGCCAATAACGCCTCGGTTGTTGATAGTAGAAACATTGTTGATATGCTGGTAAAAGACGGGATTCAACTGACCCGGATTTTTTCTCCTGAACATGGTTTCCGATTGAATGTTGAGGCTGGTCAGCAGGTTGATCATTCCAATGATTCTATTACCGGGATTCAGGTTATATCGCTTTATGGAACCAGAAAAAAGCCTTCAGAGGATGACCTTGCCGGGCTAAATGTGATTCTGTTTGATCTACAGGATGTCGGCGTACGGTTTTATACCTACATTTCAACATTGACCTATATGATGGAAGCGTGCGCCGAAAATCACATCCCGCTTATCGTACTCGACAGGCCAAACCCGAATGGTTTTTATATTGATGGTCCGGTACTCGAAAAGCAGTTTACCTCCTTTGTTGGGATGCATCCGGTTCCCATCGTGTATGGAATGACCATCGGAGAGTATGCTTTAATGGTAAATGGCGAAGGGTGGTTGTCGGGCGGAATTAAGTGTGATCTGAAGGTAATTCCTGTTGAATCCTATACTCATTTCACGAAGTATGAATTGCCGGTTAAACCATCGCCTAATCTGCCAAATATGAATTCAATTCTGCTCTATCCTTCATTGTGTCTTTTTGAAGGTACTATTGTCAGCGTTGGGCGCGGAACACAATACCCGTTTGAGGTTTTCGGTTATCCCGGTTATAAAAACGCAGATTTTTCATTTACCCCGCAAAGTATTCCGGGAATGAGCGCCAACCCTCCATATAAAGATCAGGAATGTTCCGGTGTTGGTTTACGGGAATTTTACAAGATACATCCAGGGTCTTCCGGAAAAATAAACCTCGCCTGGTTAATTGACGCCTGCACGGATTGGAACGATAAACCCGGTTTTTTCAACAGCTATTTCAATCGGCTTGCTGGAAATGAATCGTTACAGATTCAAATAAGTCGGGGATTATCCGAAAAAAAAATCCGGGCTTCATGGAAACCCGGAATTGAAAAATTCAAAAAAATCCGGAAAAAATATCTGCTGTATTAGCAAAATTTTCGCTACTTCACAATCTCGCTATTTTTTTTCCTATACTCCTTCAACCCCTCTTCAAGGCATTTCATTGAGTTTTTAAGATCGTCAACGTTTAGAACGTAACTGATTCTGACTTCATTTTTTCCGCGACCTGGCGTGGAATAGAAACCGGTAGCGGGAGCGAGCATTACTGTTTGACCTTCATAATTAAAACTTTCGAGGAGCCATTGACAGAATTTGTCGGAGTCATCAATTGGCAAACGGGCTACGGCATAAAAAGCGCCTCCCGGATTCGGGCAAAAGCACCCCTCCATTTTGTTGATGGATTCAACCACGATGTTGCGCCGTTTTACATATTCGGCAAGGACTGCCGTTAAATAGCTCGCAGGAGTGTTAACGGCTTCCTCGCCGGCAATTTGTCCGAAAGTTGGCGGGCTGAGACGCGCTTGCGCAAATTTCATGGCAGTTGCCATAACCTCCTTGTTTTTTGAGATCATCACGCCAATACGTACGCCACAGGCGCTATACCGTTTTGAAATTGAATCGAGAAGAACAACATTCTGATCAATTCCCTCCAGGTTCATCACCGAATAATGGCGTTTTCCGTCGTAACAAAATTCACGGTAAACCTCATCGGAAAAGAGGTAGAGATCATGTTTTTTCACAATATCGCGAAGCAATCCCAGTTCCTCATTGGAATACAGATATCCGGTAGGATTATTTGGGTTACAAATCATGATAGCCTTGGTTCGCGGCGTGATTGCCTCTTCAAAAGCGCTCATCGGCGGTAAGCTGAAACCATCGTCAATAAACGACGCGATAGGTTTTACCACAATGCCGGCTGCAACGGCAAAACCGTTGTAATTGGCATAAAAAGGTTCGGGAATGATGATTTCGTCGCCGGGATTCAGACAAACCATCATAGCAAATAGAATACCTTCAGAACCTCCGGTAGTTACAATCATTTCTTCGGGCGAAACAGAAATTCCAACACGGTCATAATATTCAGCCAGTTTTTTCCGGTAGGAAAGAATCCCGGCAGAGTGGCTGTATTCGATAACCTTCAGGTCAACATTGCGAATTTTTTCAAGCACATTGGCTGGTGTTTCGATATCGGGTTGTCCGATATTAAGATGATAAACTTTAACGCCTCTTTTCTTTGCCTCATCGGAAAAGGGAACGAGTTTGCGGATAGGAGAAGGAGGGCAGGCTTGGCCTCGTTGAGAAATAGCTGGCATAATGAGAACTGTTTAAAGCAGCAAAGCCAGCTTTTGGCTGGCTTGATGCATATATAAAATTTAGTATTATTTACTTACCGGAGCGGCAACTTGTTCTGCGGGTTTCTCAGGCATTGTTGTGGTTGGTTTGGGCGTCACTGTGCCTTTTATCTGAAGAACAATTCTGGCGGTTTTAGCATTTGAATTAACAGTAACTGTTTTGTTAATTCCGCCTACATTATTTGTATTGTAGGTGACTTTGATAACTTCACTTTTTCCGGGAAGAATGGGTTCCTGCGGCCATGTAGGAACAGTGCAACCACATGACGAGGTAGGCCTGGATAAGATGAGTGGTTCCTTGCCTGTATTGGTGAACTTAAATTCACAGGTTCCATCGGCGCCCTGAACAATTGTACCGTAATCATGCACCGTTTTTTCAAAAACGATTTCGGGAGCATTTGGATCAACCGGCGGTTGTGGGGTTGCAGCATCCTGGGCATTTACCGTTAATCCTGCAAAAAACAATGCGATAAGAGAAAAAATTACCTTTTTCATTTTAAATATTTAATGGGGTTAAAACTGACTTTTGTTAACTATAAATTTCGGCAAAATTAATAAAATCTGACTAATTTCTGTAATTGTTTTTACCAATGGTGCGCAAAGGTTCAAATCAAATCTGTATTAAATTTGTAGTTTATTCAGGTTGATAAGTTATTTGGCTTTACTGCATCAGAAATGTAGAAAATTACAAATTCAGAAAAAAACATACCTTTGCATATAACTAAAACCCCCAGTATCTTGACAGAAACAGTTGAAAAGATAACGGAGCTTAACGGAAAACAACTCTACTACTCGTTTCTTGCCGGCGCGCAAAGGATTTTTGAACATCAAAAACTACTCAACAAAATTAATGTTTTTCCGGTTGCCGATGCTGATACAGGCACCAATCTGGCTTCAACAATGCGTTCAATTATGGATGCAATTATCCCGACCGATAATTTAAAACAAACTGCGGTAGCTCTTGCCGATGCAGCGCTTACAGGGGCAAGAGGAAATTCGGGGATCATTTTTGCCCAGTTCCTGTACGGTTTCAGCAATGAAATAAAATCAAACGCAACCATTGATATCCCTTCCTTTGCCGAAAGCATGAAGCGGGCTGTTGCTTATGCTTATGACGCCATTGCCAATCCGGTTGAAGGTACGATTCTTACTGTTATCAAAGAGTGGGCAGATTACGTTTATCTGCTCAAGGACAGGTTTGACGATTTTATCAGACTCCTCGTTGAGGCATATAATCGCGCGCTTGAGTCGCTGGCAGGAACTACCCAGCAGATGGAGTTACTTACCCGCGCCAATGTTGTTGATGCCGGAGCCAAAGGTTTTGTCTATTTCCTTGAAGGAATAAAAGATTTCTTTACCCTCGGCGCCGAAAAGGCATTGAAAAAAGTTATCGCTGACGCTTCAGATATTGTTGAACTGGCAGAAATGCCCCACGATAAAATCACCTTCAGGTTTTGTACCGAAGCCTTAATTGCGGGCGATCAACTTGACAAACACAAAGTAAGAAATTATATTCAGCATTGCGGCGACTCGCTTGTAGTTGCAGGGTCGCCTCAGAAAATCAGGGTACATATTCATACCGATTTTCCTGCCGAAGTGTTTTCCCAACTCCAGCAATTTGGGCACATTACCTATCAGAAAGTAGATGATATGGTTATGCAGAATGAAATCCTGATCAACCGGAAAGCCGATATCGCCATTGTCACCGATTCTTCCTGCGATCTTCCGAAAGAATTTATTGATGAATATCAGATACATGTTGTACCGCTAACCGTCCATTTTGGCGAAACTTACTTCCTCGACCGCCTTACCATCAATCCACCCCAGTTTTATGCAATGCTTGAGAAAACCGAGGAGAATCCCTCTTCCGCTCAACCTGCTTCAAAAGAATTTCAGAATAAATTCGAGTATCTTGCATCTCACTATCAGTCAATCATCGGAATTCATTTGAGTGAAAAGTTAAGCGGAACTTATTCCAGCAGTTTGAAAGGATCGCAGGATGTTGCCGTCAGGACTGGTAAAACCATTAATATTGTCAATTCCACAAAGATTACCGGCGGACTTGGTCTTATCGTTCTCAGAGCTGCCCGCGCATTGGCTGATGGCGCGTCCCATGAGGAGATCATGGGCAGGATGGAAGAATGGAAGTCAAAATCAATAGTGCGCGTAAGCGTTAAAACCCTGAAATATATTGTCCGCAGTGGTCGGGTAAGTCCGCTTAAAAGTTTTATTGCGAGAATGTTCGACCTGAAACCTGTCATTGTAATAGATCAGGAAGGTAAGGCTGCTTTGGCGTCGAAATCGTTTTCGGAAAAGGGAAGTATGAAAAAGATAATCCGCACTATTTCTAAGTTAACGGCTGGTAAAAAGGTATGGGAATATGCCATAACTCATGCAAATAATCCGGAAACCGCGCAGTGGTATGCAGAACAGATGGAAAAACTGACCAAACGAAAACCAATTTTTATTGATCATGCTTCCCCTGCATTGGTTGCGAATACCGGTCCTGGCGTTGCATGCATCTCTCTAATGCTTGATTAACATGGTTGAATTACAAAATTATCTGCCTGATATCGTACTTGTCGTTATATTATTTATGACACTCGTGTTTATCATAGCATTGACGAGGAAGGATAACTCCATAGTAGATATTTTCTGGGGATTTGGTTTTATTTTCATTGCATTTTATACCCTTGTTCAGTCTGGTGAAATTGACTTACGGAAAACTATCGTCAATATACTGGTTTTACTGTGGGGGTTACGATTATCAATTCATATCATGATCCGAAACAGAGGCAGGGGCGAAGATTTCCGTTATAAATTATGGCGAAATACATGGAGGTTTTTCTATTTGCGCAGTTATTTGCAGATATTTCTTTTACAGGGTTTCTTAATGCTGATCATTTCTACGCCTGTCTGGTTTATTAATTTTAGCCGGGGAGGAGCGTTGGGGGTATGGGATTCACTGGGGCTTATCCTGTTTGGCGTTGGTTTCATGATTGAAGCATTGTCAGATTACCAACTATCGGAATTTAAAAGAAATCCTTCCAATAAAGGAAAAATCATCTCCACCGGATTGTGGTCTGCATCGCGGCATCCAAATTATTTCGGTGAGGCTTTGCTTTGGTGGGGATTATCCCTTTATGCGCTAAGTATTCCCGGCGGGTGGTTTACACTGATCAGCCCGGTCGTTATTACCCTTCTGTTGCGGTTCGTCTCAGGAATTCCCTTGCTTGAGAAAAAATTAAATGAAAATCCCGACTGGGAGACTTACAAAAAAAATACCGCTCCTTTTGTGCCTTTTGTCAAGTTTTTGTGAAAGAGCAAATTTGGTCAGAACAGTTTTTGCATGCTAATTGTTATCTAACTTGTGGAAATAATTGAATTATGAATTTTTCTCCCAGATTGCTTTCACTCACTTTATTTATTGCCGCCATGTCATTTTTGAGTTCATGCGATGTTGCAAAACAGGCCCAACAGGTATCAAATCTTTCAAACTGCGATTTCAGAATACTGTCGGTCGAGAACATCAACCTGGCGGGTATCAGTTTCCAAAATGTGAATTCCATAAGCGACCTGGGAATTGCTGATGCGGCACGGATTATGGCAGGGTTCGCCAGTCCTACCTTTCCCTTGTCGCTTCAATTAAATCTTGAGGGGCGCAATCCAAATCCAAAAGAGGCAGGTCTGAACCGGATCGAATGGATTCTGTTTGTGGACGAAATTCAAATGACCTCCGGCTTTCTTGATAAACCTTTTGTCATCCCGGCGAATGGATCTGCGATAATTCCGGTTCAGGTGGCGCTGGATTTGAAAACCGTTCTCTCAGGGAAATCGGCGGAGGCGCTGATTAAATTCTGCCTCAACCTTACCGGAGTCGGAAAAGAACCAACACGATTTAAAATTAAGCTGAAGCCAACTATCATGATTGCAGGAACGGCGCTGACATATCCGGGATACATAACTGTAAATACAACCTACAGCTCCAAATAACTCCTCAACCTCCTTCGTCCCTCGTCCTTCGTCTTTCGTCCCTCGTCCTAAGCGCGAAAGAAAATGGAACTCATACCCCAATACACGAGAGCTCCGGTTAGGTAACCAATAAGAGCCCAGAGCGAAATTTTCTTCAGATACCAGATAAAATCAATTTTTTCCATCCCCATAACTGCAACTCCGGCAGCCGATCCAATGATGAGAATACTACCGCCGGTTCCGGCGCAATAGGCTAACATTTCCCAGAAATAATGGTCAACGCCAAAGGTGTTCCGGTACATTCCCATTGCTCCGGCTACAAGCGGCACATTATCAACAACTGATGAAAGTAGTCCAATAATGATGTTGATTATGTATAAATTCCCGACATGTTGGTCGAGGAAACTGGCAAGGACTTCGAGGTGTCCTGCTGTTTGAAGGGCGGCAACTGCGAGAAGGATTCCAAGGAAGAAAAGGATCGTGGAGGTATCAACCCGGTGCAACACACCTGCAACAGTTCTTTTAGACCGGTACTCATCATTTTTCGACTTGTGCATAATCTCTGTAACGATCCACAATACGCTAAGTCCAAGTAAAATGCCTATATATGGCGGAAGCTGGGTGATGGTTTTGAACACAGGAACAAACAGCAGCGAACCGATTCCAAGCCAGAATACCAGGTTCCGCTCAAACGGAGTAGTTGGGTCTTTCGTTTGCTCCCCGGTTTTTAGCGGCGGTCGGTGAATTATTCCCCTCATGGTTAATGAGATCAGCGCAAGCGGTATTAACATTGAAAGTAAACCGGGAACGAAGGTTTTCAAAATAATATTGACAGAAGTAATATGACCGCCTATCCAGAGCATAATAGTTGTAACATCGCCAATAGGGCTGAAGGCGCCGCCGCTGTTAGCTGCAATAATCACCATGCCGGCGTATAACCAGCGCTCTTTTTTATCGCCGATTAGCTTTCTCAGCAATGCTACCATTATAATTGCTGTGGTGAGGTTATCAAGGATTGAGGATAAAAAAAAGGTGATGAAGCTAATTACCCAGAGTAATTTAACTTTATTCGTAGTAGTGATTTTATCGGTGATGATGCGGAAACCCTCATGGGAATCCACAAGTTCAACTACTGTCATGGCGCCGAGCAGGAAGAATAGAATCTCTGATATTTCTCCGAGTTGTTCGAGCATGGCATGGTGTGAGAGCCAGTCAAGGAAACTACCCTCTGGATTCTTCAACAAATATTCATGGAATGAGGCGGTATTAACCAATAATTGTTCCCCGCCAATAACAAACAACACCCACAAGGTTACGGCAAGAAACAATGCGGTTGCCGATTTATTGATTTTAAGCGGATGTTCAAGTGCAATTGCAGTATAACCAATAATAAAAACAAAAACCATTAATGTAAACATGAGACGGAATTTTGGTATAGTAATCGAATAAAACGAAATATCTGATGTTATAACTCCATCTTACAAAAGTAGCGCTTATCTTGAGCCTACTCCGAAAAGGAAACAATTTGGAATAAAATCCAATAACTATCTGTTTATCAATTGCCACGACCTTAGGTCGTGGCAATTCAAATTGCTGATATACCGGACTCGTAGCCAAATTTTGAATTTTATACCCACTTTTCGAAGTAGACTAATAATTGCAATTGAAATGAATCAGCTAAATTTGGCGACGAAAAAACCTTGAAATGATACTGAAACGATTATTACTGATTATGATTATCACACTTGCGATGATGGAAGTGCATAGTCAACAACTTACAATTCTAACCTACAACATCAGGAATGACAATTCCGGGGATGGTCAGAATGGATGGCTTTTTCGAAAGGCATGGCTTTGTGAGCAAATTAGAACTGTAAACCCCGGCATTTTCGGAATACAGGAAGGTTTAGCGCGCCAGGTGAGTTATATTGACAGTTCATTCACTGATTATCGTCACATTGGCGTTGGGCGCGACGATGGCAAAGCAAAGGGAGAGTTCAGCGCTATATGGTATAATACAATGAAATTCAGGTTAATAAGGCAGGGAACTTTCTGGCTGTCTCTTACGCCGGAAAAGGTTTCCGTGGGCTGGGATGCTGCATTGGAAAGGATCTGCACTTATGGCTTTTTCAAGGAAATTATAAGTGGAAAGAAATTCTGGGTTTTCAATACACACTTTGATCATATAGGGGTGGAAGCCAGGAAAAACAGCGCCATTCTGATTCTTCAGAAAATTAAAAGTTTGAATAAATCAGATTTACCGGTTATTCTCATGGGTGATTTCAATACAGGAACGGAAAGCGAACCCTTCAAACTATTCACCGGTTTATTACAGGATTCAAAAACAGCAGACAAAAGCATGACAATGGGTCCCGACGGAACTTTTAACAACTTTGATTCCTCCAAACCTGCCGTTGAGCGGATTGATTTCATTTTCACCGGATATGGCGCAAAAGCTGAAAATTATCGTGTAATACGCGAATCACGCGACGGACGGTTTGCGTCAGATCATTTCCCGGTGGTTGCTGAGATATTATGCAAATGAGGTAGTGAAATTCTGATCTCAAGTTCCAAGTCTCAAATTCCAAACCTTTTTAAAAGAGGTCTATCTCTCACGCTTGCCTATCGGAGTAATGCTAACATGTGATTTCAAGGGTCGTTATTTTCTAATAATTCACCGTTATATAAACCGGCAAATGGTCGCTGAACCCTCCAAAGTATTCCTTTGAACCTGCGGTACGGTTTGGAATCATCACGCCATCATTATTCTTAAACAATAGCCAGTCGGGATTGAAAATAAAGGAGTATGGAGATTCGATTGCTGGTTTTTTACCTCGTTTGGCGATAAGCAGGTTTCCCGACACAATAAATTGGTCGAATAAATCCCAGTCTTTGTAAAACAGGGTGCCTTCACCGGCAAGAAAACGGTCATACATTAAATTGTATAACCCTGACGGGATGACATTTTTCACTGGTTTCATGGCTTTAAGCGTTTCCGAAAGACTTTTATTGTTTGGCTCATCATTGAAATCACCCATGATTATAACTTTTGCCCCGGCATTTCCGGAAAGAACCGAATCGGTAAGATGTTTGAGAACCTGCGCATTTTCCAAACGCTGAGCTTCGGTTTCAGCGGCTCCTCCAGAACGTGATTTCCAATGGTTTACGAAAATATGAAAAGTATCCTTTTTACTATCGGCAAGTTTTACATAAAGTACCATACGAGTTTTAAACGATTTTGCAGATGGAAACGCCCAATGCCCAATATATTGAAGTACCTCCTTGCGGTAAATCAGCGCGACGTCAATACCCCGCTGATCGCTTCCTTCTTCGAGAATTGCTTCATATTTCCCTCTTTTCAGACCGGTTTTATTGATCAAATCCCTGAGAACGGTAATGTTTTCAACCTCGGCAAAGCCAATTACCGCAGGAATGTTGACGCTGTCAATGGAAATCAAAGCTTTGGCGATGTTATTCAGCTTGAGGTTATATCTTTCAGTGTTCCATACGATTTTCGATGCAGGTAAAAATTCTTCATCCGATTTGAGAGGATCGTCAATAGTATCATAAAGATTTTCGGTGTTATAAAACGCCATTTTTAATTGGCTCCCTGTGTTTTTCTGTGAAAAACCATCAACAGAAAAAAGTAGAACAACAAATAATACAATGATTATACGATTCATGGCAGAAAAATTTAGGTATGGGTGCAAATATCAATAAAAAAGGGGCGCACCTGACGGGAGCCCCTTTAAATTTAATTACAGTTCATTTAATCAACAACAATTACGAGGTATTTGGAATTTGACCAGAATGATTTGTAATCGAGGATTTGCAGCGCCTGAATTACTTTTTTATCGCCGGTGAATTTATAGGCGTTGGATGGATGGCTGGATAAAATTTTAGCTTTCTTGCTTAAAATTGAAATCTCGGTAGTCTTACGGATGTCAATTTTGGTAAATAGCTCCTTATTAAAATCCGACAGGATTTCACCGCTTTTAATAATTCCGCTTTTCTTAAGTTCTTTGTTTGCACCGATCACATAATATGCGGTATTAAGCGCTTCGTCCTGTTCTGCAATAGTTTGAGTTTGATTTGAGATTTTTGAACCCTGATCCTGAACAGTGCGCGAAAGTGTGTCAATTTTCAGATTTGCCATTTCAAACGAAGTGTTCAGCTTGGCAAGTTTTGTGCGAAGGTCTTCAATTTCAACTGCTTTTGAAGCAAGGTCTTTGTTCAAACGGTCAACCATTTTATTGAGTTCTTCCACCTTCATGCCAGAATTTCTCAGTTTTTTGGACAAGGCGGCAATGGTTTCCTTGTTTTTCTGCATCATTCCGTAGATGGTTTGAATATCATTTTTAATCTGATCTTTGGCAGAGAGTTTTAACTCGCCGCCGCGGTCGGTAGTAAGATTGATGATATTCTCTTTCTGCTTGATAGTATCCAGAGTTCCCTGGATGTCGTTGATGGAGCGGATAAATTCATTGATAGCTTCATCTTTTTGCATAGTTTGACTCATCAAACTGTCGGTCTTCGATTGCAGTTCTTCGGCTTTTTGTTTGGCTTCGCGACCACAGGCGATAAATAATGGAATCAATAAAAGCAACAAATACTTTTTCATTTGAGAGGGGTTTTTTAAATTTTGTGCGAAAGTACGGAGAAATTCAGAAATATTTTTAAAAACTGATGGTAGAAAAGGGACTAACTATGCTTTCTCCCGCCAATTCAGACCCCTCCCTTAGTCCCTCCCCAAAAAGGGAGGGACTAACTTTCCATCAAATACTACAGACATGGCAATCTATACAATTGGAATCAACGAACGCACCGTAAAAGGAACGGCATTGAGAACATTACTTGAATGTGAGGATGTAGTGAAGATCAAGCCGTTTTCCGATATGGACGATATTTTGGTAAAAGAAATAGCAAGAGGCTTAATGGATGTGAAAAATATTCATGAAGGAAAAGCGCCTAAAAGAACCATCTCTCAAATGATAAATGAGAAATAGATGGCAAATACAGTTTTTAAATGACCTGGAAGATATGTGGATGATTTTGTGCTGGTTCATCCCGACAAGAAGTAGTATGAAAAGAGAGATCATTTTTCATGGGGGTTACTTTCTGGATTTTTATAAAAACCTTGATGTGGTTGTAAAAATAAATATTTAGTATGTTTTTGAATTGATCAGGCAAGTGGATAGAATACAGGACTGTTTTCCGCATCAGTACTGCCATCATTCACCATCGCTGCCGGGCAGATCAACCTTGCAGCCAAAGACATCGGGGGAGTGGAGCGATCCCCGGACTGACCTCAAGTTCCATCGTGATGGTCTCCTATGCCCAGCCGGACCGATACTGACCTACGTCAAAGAGTGCGTCTCTGACATCCTGGTCACCCTCTCGCTACTTTCCTTTCAAAAAAATATTTCTGTAATGCCAGTAATTAAACGCCTGCATAAGCGCCGCGTGGTATCTGCGGGTTCTGATTAACGTTTTTACTCCGGTTTTAAGAATTTGCAAGGGAGCGAATATCCTTCTTTTTGCCTTTTCTATCAACCGGTAAAGTTGTTCAGTTTGCATTGAAGGATGTTGGATAGTTGGTTCAAAGTAGTCGTACCGTTGCCAGTCTGCAGGAAAGTTTGTATAAAGCAACCGGTTTTCTGAAGCAATTTTTTCAAAAAGCTTTGTGCCGGGTAGCGGCGTAAGAACCGATATCTGAAATGAATCTGCGCCACAGTTTACGGCAAAGCGCGCACGTTTTGCTATTGTTTCAGGGGCGTCGGAATCCCAGCCGAAAATAAGACCGGCAATTACGCCAATACCGTTTCGTTGGATTTTTCTGAAGACCTCGTTGTACGATTCAGTTCCCCGGCTCAGGTTAAGGTTTTTGTTGGCTTCTTTCAACTGATCTTCGGTTTCGGCTTCAATGCCGAGAAAAATCATCCGGCATCCGCTGAGATAAGCAAGTTTAAGTAAATCTTCATCGTCGGCAAAATTGATGGAAGCCTGCGATAGCCAGTATTTTTTGATTCCACGCCGGATAATGCCTTCAAACAACTGCCTTGCTCTTTCCTTTGATTCGCGGCTTTCACCGATGATATTATCGTCAATAAAGAATACATATTTCTGTGGAATCTCTTCCAATTCGTCCAGAATATCTTCCACCGGACGGAAACGGTAATGCTGCCCGTTGAAAGCCGAAACGCTGCAAAAGCTACAGTTCATCGGGCATCCGCGAGTGGTCTGAATGCTGGCGCTGACATATCCCGGATGGAACAATTCGCGGCGGGGCTTTGGTTGCCTGATCTCGCGGGCAAAAGAACTTTTATAAAGCCGTTGCAGTTTTCCCTGCTCGAAATCACGGATTACCTGTTCCCATATTGGTTCGGCTTCACCCTGAACAACTGAATCAACGAATTGGAGACTTTCTTCAGGAACCATTGATGCGTGAATGCCGCCCATAACAGTTTTTATCCCGCGTTCTCTGTATAACGCGGCGAGTTGATACGCCCTCGCCGCAGCGCTTGTAAATGCCGTTATTCCAACGAGATCGGCTTCGTAAAACCGGAAAGGACGAAAATTTTCATCCAGAATTTTAATTTTCCAGTCCGATGGAGTAAGCGCTGCAATTATTCCCAAACTCAAAGGCTGATTCCGGGTAATCCGGTTCACGATGAATCCTTGTCGTAATTGGTTAGCAGGGTTGATCAGAAGAAGAGTTTTCCTTTTCATGGCTTAGTCCAATAACCAGTTCCTGGGTTTTTTAATATTCCCGAAAGCCATGCTCCGGTAATTCCAGTTGCTCATATACGACCAATAAGCAGTGATAAAACTGCCGGTGCGCCACCAGGTTTTAACCATTCTTCGCTTCAGTAACGAAGGTTCGTAAACCTTGTTAAAACCCTTGAAAATATAGTCCTGCATCTTTTGCCTGTCCATAAAGGCAGGATTGAAAACAAGCGATTCATATCCGTAATGTTTCCAGTCGTCAGGGAAATTGTTTAACGCAAGACGCCCCTCATTCTTCATCCGCTCGAAAAGCCTTGTGCCTGGCAATGGTGTGAGTAGTGTGGATTGGATAGAGTCGGCATGACATTCACGGGTGAATTTTACCCGGTGGTCGAGGAGTTCAATAGTGTCGTTTTCCCAGCCAAAGATAAATCCTGCGATAGCGGCAATGCCGTATTTGTGCATTTTTTTAAAAACCTCGTTGTAAGAATTAACGCCCATTTTTACATTCAGCCGTTTGTTGGCTCCGGCAAGCTGGTCTTCGCGCTCCGACTCGATGCCGATAAACAGCATCCGGCAGCCGCTTTTCGCAGCATACTTAAGTACCTCCTCATTATCTGCAACATTCAGCGAAGCCTGACCGATCCACTCCTTTTTAATTCCCCGGCTTATCATGGCGCTAAATAATTGGATAGCGCGTTCCTGAGCTTTGGCGGTGGCGCCCACGATGTTATCGTCGAGGATAAAGATGTTTCGCTGAGGTATTTCAGCCATTTCGTCGAGAACTTCATCAATCGGGCGGTTGCGGTAGTGGCTGCCGTTAAAAGCGGTGACCGAGCAGAAGTCGCAGTTCATCGGGCAGCCTCGCGTTGTTTGGATTGACGCAAAGATATAGCCCGGATGGAAAAGCTCCCTTCGTGGTTTCGGCGACTTGATAAGCGAAGTTAATGCGCCTTTGTATATCCTCTGAAGATTGTTATTTTCGAAGTCGTGAATCACTTTTTGCCATACCGATTCAGCTTCGCCTATTACTACACAGTCAACAAAAAGTGAGGCTTCATCAGGGCACATCGAAGCGTGAATACCGCCGATTACTGTCGCAATTCCCTTTTCCCGGTAAAGTTTTGCAAGTTCGTAAGCGCGGGAAACAGTTGAGCTGAAAGCGGTAAACCCTACAAGATCGGCTTCATAAAACCTGAAATCCCTGAAATTTTCGTCAATGATCTTTACCTTCCAATCGGGAGGAGTTAATGCGGCAATTATTCCCAGACTCAATGGCTGGTAACGAGTATCTTTATTCACAATAAACCCGCTTCCGCTCTTATTCGCAGGATTTACCAAAAGCAGAGTCTTTTTTTTATCGGATGTCATTTTTTGCTATTTCGCAACTTCTAATATTTGTACTCGCTCCTTTTCTCCAATCCCACGCTCCTGTAGTTCATGTTGGAGTTCCATGCCCACACGGCGCTTCTAAGGCTGCGGGTGTTCCACAAAGTTCTGATAAACTTCAACCGTATTGCGTTCATATTGCAGATTTTCCGATATGCGCTGTCGGTGGCGCGCGCAAGCTCTTCGGCAGTCATTCCGGCAGGTTTGAAAACCACGTCGGAGAAGTGAAAATGTTGCCAGTCTTTTGGGAAATTCCTGCAAAGCAGACGATCTTCCCGACTGATTTTGTCAAAAAGTTTCGTTCCCGGAAGCGGGGTCATAACGCTTGCCTGGACAACATCAACACTGCTGGAAAGAACATATTTTGTTCGTTTTTCAAGGGATTCAACCGAATCGGTTTCCATGCCAAAAATAAATGCTCCCAAAACCACAATACCATGCCGATGGAGCATTCTGAAAGCTTTTTGATAGTTATCAACGCCAAGGCGAAGGTTTACCCGCTTATTTGTATCTTTAAGAGCGTCGGGGTTTTCAGCCTCAATACCAATAAGGAGCATACGACATCCGCTTTTTGCCGCCAGTTTCAGCAAACCGGGTTTTTCAACGATGTTGAGCGAAACCTGGGCAAACCACTCCTTTTTAAGATTTCTTCGGATCATTCCCTCGAAAATAGTTGCGGCATGAATCTCAGCCTCTTTATTGTATCCGATGATGTTGTCGTCGACGAAATAGATGAGTTTGTTCGCAACTGAAGCAATTTCATCAACAACTGCTTCGGGATTGCGCAGCCGGTACTGACGTCCGTTAAAGAAAGGCACCGAACAAAAGCCGCAATCCATTGGGCAGCCTCGCGAGGTTTGAATGGAAGCAAAGATATATCCGGGGTGAAAAAGATCATGACGAGCCGGAGGCATATTGTTCATATCAGATAAAGCGGAGGAGTAAATTTTCCGTAGGTTTCCGGAGTCAAAATCGCGAAGGAGCTGTTTCCAAACTCCTTCCGCTTCGCCAACAACAACCGTATCGGCAAATTTCAGAGCTTCTTCAGGCATTGAAGAGACATGAATTCCGCCAAGAACCACAGGAATGCCTTTTTCACGGTAAACGGTTGCAATTTCAAAGGCGCGGTTAGCCGAGGCTGTAACGGCGGTAATACCTACGAGGTCGGCGTCGCGAAATCTGAACTCCCTGAAATTTTCATCGAGAATTTTTATTGACCATTCCGGCGGCGTCAGCGACGCCAGAATACCCAGCGCAAGAGGAACCTGTTTCGATTCGCGCCTCAGAAGATATCCCTTGCGGTAGGAATTGGCGGGATTGATAAGTAAAAGTCGTTTTGTGCCTACAGTCATCAGGCAAAGGTATGCAATTCTTATTTGCAGAAATTGCCGACATACCGGTTTCAACAAATCAAAGCTACCCTGCATTTTTTAAACTTTCGGTGAGTTTTGGCTGGGTTTTTGCGAAATCCACCAGCGCCGAAACGATTCGTTGATCCTCATTTTTAAGCGGCGCGAGCTACAGCTTTCTGTGCCGGAAAGCGAAGCCGAGTGCGCTTTATCATAAGGGCTTGTCAGGTAATAACCTTCACAGATATCGTTTGCTTTATCAGATTCTTTCATACCTTTGAAGTATGGAAAAACTTAAAATTGCAATAGATGAAATGTTGCCTCACCTTGATGAAAGGCAAAAGCGACTTTATTTTGCAAGAGTTTCAAGACCAACTATATTAATATTGACAATGTAAGTAAGCAGGCGGATACGCATTAAAATATTTTTCTCTGGGTATAACACCCAATACTCAAAAAAAATTTAGCAAAATAACCGGATGATTGCAGCCGAAGGATTAACAGTAGAATTTGGGGGAACCACCCTGTTTAAAAATGTATCATTCGTAATCAATGAAAAAGACAGGATTGCCCTGATGGGCAAGAACGGCGCCGGGAAATCTACCTTGCTAAAGATTCTTGCAGGTGAACGACCGCCCACAAGCGGACGGGTATCATCTCCCAAAGGCGCGGTAATTGCCTACCTCCCACAGCATCTGACGATCCTTGACAGTCGCGCCGTTTTTGAGGAGGCGTCGCAGGCTTTTGCCTCTGTTTTCGGGATGAAAACCCAGATTGACGAGATCAACCGCCAGATCGAAACCCGGACAGATTATGAATCGGAAGAGTACTACAAACTTATCGAAGATTTGTCGCTGCTTAGCGAAAAGTTTTACTCCATTGAAGATATCAACTACGATGCGGAGATAGAGAAGATATTACTGGGGCTGGGATTTATGCGCTCCGATTTCACCCGCCCTACCGGCGAATTCAGCGGAGGCTGGCGCATGAGGATCGAACTTGCAAAAATCCTGCTGCAAAAACCCGACCTTATCCTGCTCGATGAACCCACCAACCACATGGATATCGAATCGGTTCAATGGCTCGAAGATTTCCTCATCAGCAGCGCCAAAGCTGTAATAGTCATCTCCCACGACCGCGCATTCGTTGACAATATCACCACCCGCACTATTGAAGTGACGATGGGGCGGATTTATGACTACAAGGTAAACTATACAACATACCAGCAACTGCGCCTCGAACGACGACAACAACAACAAAAGAAGTACGATGAGCAGCAAAAGATGATCGCCGAAACACAGGAGTTCATTGAACGTTTCAGGGGTACTTATTCTAAAACTCTTCAAGTACAGTCGAGAGTAAAGGCGCTCGAAAAACTTGAACTGGTTGAAATAGACGAGGAGGACACATCGGCGCTCCGTTTGAAATTTCCACCGTCGCCGAGGTCGGGAAGCTACCCGGTAATTCTTGGCGGGCTGACGAAAAATTACGGCGATCACACTGTTTTTTCTGATGTTTCGTTCAGTATCGAACGCGGCGAACGAGTGGCATTCGTTGGGAAAAACGGCGAGGGAAAATCAACGCTTGTCAGAGCGATTATGGGCGAAAAAGGTTATGAGGGCGTTTTGACCATCGGTCACAATATTATGATTGGATATTTTGCCCAGAACCAGGCTTCGTTGCTCGATGAAGAAATCACGGTTTTTCAAACCATTGACGACGCCGCCAAAGGCGATATCCGTTCCAAAATCAGGGACATTCTGGGGGCGTTTATGTTTGGCGGCGAAGTCTCATCTAATAAAGTCAAAGTTTTATCTGGCGGCGAGCGTACCCGCCTTGCAATGATAAAACTTCTCCTTGAACCTGTAAACCTGCTGATCCTTGACGAGCCTACCAACCACCTCGACCTGAAAACCAAAGACATTCTGAAAAGCGCCCTTCAGGATTACGACGGTACGATGATTCTGGTGTCGCACGACCGCGACTTTCTCAGCGGTTTGGTCAACAAAGTATATGAATTCGGGAACAAGCGCGTGAGGGAACATCTTGGCGATATCCAGAGCTTCCTTCAGAAAAAAAAGCTGGAAAATCTTCGCGAACTTGAACGCACTTCTTGAATTTAATTCAGCCACACCCGCTTTACATCTTCAACCTCTGCATCGGAGAAAGTATTTCTCATAAATTAAGGTAGTGAAATTGGGTTTATTTTTGTATTTTTATGTATATGAACCGCTTTTAAATTCGATCGTATGGTTACAGATATAAAAGCAATGACATTGCCTGAAATAGAAAAAGCAGCCACGGATTCATGGGCGCTTGTGGCTGATCCGGTGTATTCTGATAAAGATGGGAAACTGAAATCAGGGCAACTCCTTTACTTTCATAAAGACAAGGAAAAAGTTCATCAATTCGTGATGAAGGAAGAGAAAGGCGCTCGCATTTCAATTACCAGATACAACCTTTGTTGATGGGCTTTTAGGCATTTTTTGGAGCAGGGGTTCAAGGGGGGCTTCAAACCCCAATTTTTACCGAGGTCATCGAAAGGGAACCCATCACGGTTTGATCGTTGAAAAACGATACTGCCTCATCTTCTCCTTTCATGGCAAGCATATACAGCAATGGCAGGTAATGTTCGGCGGTTGGAATTGCCAATCCCACGGCTGAGTCCAATTTTTTATAATTGATCAGTTGATGATGATCATTTCCTGAAATCAACTTTTTGAATATTTCATTTGCTTCATTTGCCCAGTCAAACCCCTGGTTTTGATTTGCCCAATCTATTTTACGCAGATTATGCACCATGTTCCCGCTGCCGATGATCAGAACTCCCTTTTTACGCAGCGGGCTAAGCTCTCTCGCCAGGTCATATTGCGCCTGCGCGCTTTTATTATAATCCAGGCTCATCTGGATCACCGGAACCGAAGCGTCGGGATACATTTGCTTGATCACGCTCCAGGCGCCGTGATCAAGTCCCCATTGTTCATCAAGCCTGACGCTTGTTTTTGTAACCATTTCCTGTGCCTCCTTTGCCAGTCCGGGACTTCCTGGCGCCGGATACCGCACGTCAAACAATTTCTGCGGGAATCCTCCGAAATCATGGATGGTTTTCGGTTTGGACATGGAAGTTACCCATGTTCCATCGGTTTCCCAGTGAGCCGAGATACAAAGAATCGCATTCGGTTGTGGAATGGTCGTTGCCATCATCCGCCAGCCCTCGGTGAAAACATTACTTTCTATGGCATTCATCGGGCTGCCATGACCGACAAAGAGCGCCGGCATTGGCGCCGCGCTCTCCACCGATTTCGATAATTTATGCAGATCATTCAGTTTCATGGACATGGCTGTAATTGAAACCTTCATTTTGTTTTTAGCATCCGTTTTTAAAGCAGGTATTCATGAAATGGAATCAGGCTTCCGGGCTCTGCCGTCGCTCCTTCTTCTCCGAAAGTTGTCTCTTGATTTCCAGACGCTCCTCTTTCGAAGCCCTGGATGGCTTTGTCAGTTTACGATTCTTACGTGGTGTTAAAGCGCGTTTAAGCAAGAGATAAAATTTTTCGACAACTTTTTCCTTATTCTGTAACTGCGACCGTTCCGATTGCGAAACGAGCGCCAGTTCACCAGCGGCATTAATCCGGCTGGCAAGTTTTTCAGCAATCAACTCCTTTTCCGCATCCGAAAGCAATGCCGATGACGCAAGGTGAAACCGCAACTCCATTTTCGTGCTCACCTTATTCACATTCTGACCGCCTGGTCCGCTGCTGCGAGATGCGCTGAATTTAAACTCCCTGCCGAAATCTCTATCTGACAAGTTTTTATCCATTCGGCAAAATTAGCTTATTTCATCATTATAAAGTTCATCCGATTGTTTACTACATTTGCATAAAGATTCAAAACATGAACAAACGTTATTTTCCACTCGTTCCTACTTTCTTCTTTCTACTGCCATTACTTCTGTTTTCGCAAGACCCCGCGCAGAAAAAACCCACAGAAGTTATCATTCTTCATGTTAACGACATGCATTCGAAGATTGACAACATGGCAAAACTGGCATATCTTGCAGATAGTTTGCGGCGATTCCATCCCTTTGTTTTCCTCGTAGCCGCCGGCGACAACTTCACCGGCAATCCTGTGGTGGATATGATACCGGATAAAGGTTTTCCAATGGTGGATATGATGAACCGTTGTGGATTTAACCTCAGCGCAATGGGAAACCATGAATTTGACATGGGTCAGGAGATGTTCAATAAACGCATGGCGCAGGCGAAATTCCCATTTATCTGCTGCAACCTCAACGCATTTGGCGCAACGCTGAAACAACCCCGTCCATTCCAGGTTTTTGGCGCCGGAAATGGCGATTCCATTGCTTTCCTTGGATTGATCCAACTTGACGACAACGGTTTGCCGAGTGCGCATCCTTCGAATATGAAAGGAATTACTTTTACCAATGGACTTGTTAAAGCGCGTGAATATTCCTGGCTTAAAGATCGTTACGGCATAATGATCGGGTTATCGCACCTTGGAGTTGATGACGATATCCGCCTCGCCGATTCAATGCCTCAGTTTGACGTTATCATTGGAGGTCATTCACATACATTGCTTGAAAAACCTTTGATGGAAAAGAATGTTATGATTGTTCAGGCGGAAGCTAACCTTAGATATGTCGGCAAACTTACCCTGATGATCCAAAAGGGCCATTTAATCTCGCGCTCCGATGAAGTTATTCCGTTTACCATTCTGAAAAATGAAAAACCTGAAGTCCGTAATTATATTGATGAGGTTAATAACAATAAAGAATTTAACAAGGTTATCGGCTTTGCTGAAAAACCGCTGGAAGGCGTTGACGAACTGGGCAGTTTGATGACCGACGCGCTTACAGCCCAGCTCAAGGTTGATATTGCGTTTCAGAACAAAGGAGGTATCCGCGTGCAGTCAATGAATGCAGGAAATATTACACTCAAAGACATTTATAAACTTGATCCGTTTAACAACCAGGTTATTCTCTTTTCAATGACTGCCGACGAAATAAAATCTCTAATCTGTTACGGTTACAGGCATGAAAAAGGAATTGACCTTCAGGTTTCGGGAATGAGCTATGAGGTAACAGATGATGGCGCAACCAAATGCATATCGGTTAAAATGTTGGATAAATCGGGGAAATTATTGGACTCCTCAAAGGAATATCTCGTGGCAATGAATAATTATATGGCATACACCTACAAGTTTGATCATCGCGATCAGGGAACACTTTCGAACCTGACAACCGCCGAAGCTGTGATCAAATACCTCGGAGTTGCAGGTAAAATAAATTATTCCGGAATAAAACGCGCAACGGTAAACCAGTAATTGATTTAATTAAATACCTGAAATGAATACATTTAACAAACTAACCATTACCTTGTCAACTGCGGAAAAAATGGTAAATGCCGCCATTGAAAAAGCAAATGAACTTCGACTTTCAATAGCGGTAACAGTTGTTGATGAAAGCGGTATTCCCAAATTCTTTGCCCGCATGGACCACGCGCCACTCATCGCCATTGACGCCTCCCGCAAAAAAGCCATTACTGCCGCAGGATTTGGGTTACCAACCGGCGAAACATGGTTCGGCTTTATTAAAGATGATCCCATTCTTCGCGAAGGAGTTCATGATTTCACCGACTTTATGCTTATGGGAGGCGGGACGCCAATAATAATCAACGACCAGGTGGTAGGAGCTATTGGAGTTAGTGGTAGTCATTATGCACAAGACCAGCAATGCGCCGAAGCGGCGCTTGATGTATTAAAAATACAGTAGATGTTAAAAATTCAAAATCATCTTGATATTCTGAATCGTTTAAATCGCTTTTCTTCCGGTTACACCCACATAAATACTCTCGAAGAACTTGCTATCAGCGTAGAGGAGGCTCTTGACGATCTTATGGATATTGAATTTTCAGGTTTGTACCTTTATGATTTTCAGGAAGAAAAATTAAAACTCCTGGTTGCAAAAGGATTCACAGCCGACGAGCAGGTGGAGGCAGAGCGTACAGCCATGGAACGTCATCCCGGATATGTTTTCAGAACTAAGGAGATTGTAAATATTCCTGATACAGAAAATGACCCGGAACAAAGAACTATCTCTTCCAAAAGAGGATTTATTGTTAGATCACGCATTTTTATTCCTGTTCTCAACGGAGAAAACGCAGTGGGCGCTTTTGGTATTGTTAGCGAAAATAAAAACCAGTTCACTGAGGAATATGTTGTGATCCTTTCATTTGTATGCAATATTGCCGGCGGTATTTACGGAAACATCCTTAATCAGGCGCAACTTAGAAAAACTTCCCTGATTGCTCATGAAACAGACAATGCGGTTATTATTACCGGAAAAGACGGTATCACCGAGTGGGTGAATCCCAGCTTTGAACGCCTTACGGGTTACTCTTTTCAGGAAGTCAAGGGCCTCAGACCCGGCGACCTTCTGCAAGGCGCTGATACCGATCCGGCAGACATTAGTGAAATACTTAAGGCGATTAATGATAAAGTTCCTATTGAAAAAGACCTGTTGAATTATAATAAAAATGGAACTCCTTTCTGGGTGAGGGTTCAGATTCAACCAATTTTCAACAAATCGGGAGAACTCACTAATTTTATCTCCCTTCAACGCGATATCACCGAGCAAAAAAAAGCCCACGATAAACTGGAATCGGTTTCGATCCGGCTATCCACACTCATCAAAAACCTTCGTTCCGGGATCCTCGTAGAGGATCAGTACAGAAATATTGCTCTGATAAATCAGGCTTTTTGCGATCTTTTCAATATACCTGTTGAACCCGAATTCCTTCTCGGTATGAACTGCTCAAATTCGGCGGAAGAAACGAAAAATATGTTTAAAAATCCTCAATATTTTATTGGAAGAATAGACGAAATACTAAGAGATAAAAGTCCCGTCATCAGCGAGATTCTTGAACTTATTGACGGCCGTACCTTTGAACGCGATTACATTCCAATATTTATGGAAGAAAAATTTCTTGGGAACCTATGGGAATACCGCGATATAACAGCGAGAAAGCAGATAGAAAATGACCTGATGAAAGCCAAAAATGAGGCTGAATCGGCTAACGCTGCCAAGAGTATGTTTCTTGCCAATATGAGCCATGAAATCAGGACTCCGCTGAATGCCGTAATCGGCTTGTCAAAATTGATACGGTCAACAAATTTATCGCCGGATCAGAAAAAGCTTAACGATAATCTGATGGTTTCAGGGGAAAACCTGCTCGGTATCATCAACGAAATTCTCGATTTTTCCAAAATTGAAGCAGGCAAGATTGATCTTGAAACTATTCCATTCAATTTGCAGGAAAGTTTTGACCGCGTTTACACTTTCCTCGAACATGCGGCTGACGAAAAAATGATCGCCATGACAACTCGTTTCGACCCGCAAATAAAGAAACCGGTTTTAGGAGATTCTGTGCGACTTCAGCAGATACTGATTAACCTTGTGAGCAATGCCATCAAATTTACTCCTTCAGGAAGTGTGGAAATGTCGTGCAAACTGGTTCGCGAAACCGAAACGAACTATTCACTACTCTTTGCTGTGAAAGATACGGGAATAGGGATTAGCGATGATAAACAGAAAACTATCTTTGAAAAATTTAAACAGGAAGATGAAAGTGTAACCCGCGTTTTTGGCGGAACCGGACTTGGTTTGGCAATAAGCAGGCAACTTGTTGAACTGATGGGAGGCGAGCTTCAACTTGAAAGTGAAAAAGGAAAAGGAAGCCGGTTCTTTTTTACCATTGATCTCCAGCTAACCGACCTGAACGCCATTTTTGAAATGAATAGGAAAATCCTGATCAATCCTGAAACATTGCGTGGAAAGCAAATTCTTGTTGTTGAGGACAATCAGTTCAATCAGTTTATCGTCAAATCAATTATTGAGGGATGGAATTCGATTGTCACTATTGCTGAAAACGGTCTTGAAGCTATCGAAAAAGTCGGTGAAAAAACATTTGACATTATACTGATGGATATGCAGATGCCCGTTCTCGATGGTTGCTCTGCAACGAAAATCCTTCGTCGTGAAAGGCATTTGACCACACCTGTTATAGCGCTTACAGCCTTTGCTACCCAGGATGCTATTGCTCAGGCACATGACGCCGGAATGGATGACTACATAACCAAACCTTTTGAGGAGGACCTTCTATACGCACAAATACTCAAATGGTTGAATATACTGCCTGAATATATTTCTGCTGCCGAAGCTGATACGCTAAAGGGTCAAGATTCAGAAGGTGAGCCGGAAATTCAGTATGACTTAGATAAACTCTCCAGACTGCTGGGCGATAAAACCAGTGATATAATCTCAATGAGCGAAAAATTCATTGAATTTACTCCAGGATATTGCCAGTCGCTGTTTGAGGCATTCGATCAAAACAATCTCGACGAACTGGCAACAGCAGCGCATAAGATAAAATCAAGCATGGATATTTTTGCATCCAACAATCTACGATCAAATATCAGAATGATTCATGAATATGCGAAAACAAAGCGGCATACCGAGCGTCTTCCGAAATTAATCAACTATCTCAAAATCAACATGCCCATATTAATCAAACAATTACGCGAGAAAGTGATCATATTTAAAAAAAGCATTGGGAAATAATCCAATTATGAAAAACCTCGACATACTTTTCGACCGGATTACAAATGAACTGAAAGCTGGAAAAACTCTTAATTCACTGACTCTGATTCTTGAAAGTTATTCCGGTTCTGACTGGAAACCCTATAAATTTTTCTCACCCAATCATTATACCCGAAACATAGTGAGAATTAATGATGTTTTGGAAATGGTAGTAATTTGCTGGGAAATAAACCAGGGATGTCCAATTCATGACCATCCCAAAAATGGGTGTCTCCTGAAAATACTACAGGGCGAAATCAAAGAAAACACATATCTACTTAGTGGCGCTCCGGTCATGACCAGGAGCAGAATGCTTCCATTGAATACTACATCATACCAGGAGGGCGGCATTATAGGTTATGAATTATTTAATAATTCTGATAAACGGGCTGCCTCTCTACACTTTTATTCACCTCCGAATTACAAACCAAATTACTACTGAGGTATACTGCAAAGCCGGGTAAATTGTGACAATCTGAAGGCAGGTTCAAGGTTTCAGGTTCGAGGTTGTGTCCACTCCGAAAAGTCTATGAGAAAGGTTTGCAGTCAATTTACCCACCCCCAACCCCTCCCTTGAAAAGGGAGTGGAGAAGCGCTGCTAAGCACAACAGCAAGATATACAGTGTCTTGCCTAAGCAGAGGTACTCCCCTCCCTACGGGTAGGGAGGGGCTGGGGGTGGGTAAATTCACCTTAAACTACTTTTCGGAGTGGGCTCAAGTTTCAGGTTTCAGGTTCGATGTTTCTATTTATACCAAAGAAAATGTATCAACTGTGGTAATTCCGAATTTTGGATAAAAGGTCCTCGAACGCTATCATACTCATCAGCAAACATCTTATAAAGCTCACTTCCTGAACCCTTGGCAAAGAATGGCACAAGCGAATTGGAATGATTTTCGGAGTTGAAGTTCATTACCGGCAGATTCCCTTTTCCCTTTTCCTGTATAGGTTTAAATGGCTCCTCGCCCCATAACAGCCCTGTTTCGTGATCGGCGGTGACAATCAGTAGCGTTTCGTTCCAGGAGCTATACTTTTCTACCCATTCAATCACCGCTTCCACCGCCGCGTTGAAACTTTCCAACTCCTCAACCAGCCTTCCTTTCTGGTTGGCATGAGAAGCCCAGTCAATAGCTCCGCCTTCGATCATCAGGAAAAATCCTTTGTTGTTGTTGTCGAGAACATTCAAAGCGCCCAGCGACATTTCCGACAAAGCTGGCACAGTGGAGATCTGCGGAGTAATTTGCGGGGGAGAATCTTTTGTTTCACCATTTATCATCACCCTTTTTTGCTGTAATGTCTCATAAACCAATGGACAGCCCAATACCCGTTTTGGCGTTTTTCCATGCCGCAGGTTCCTGAAATCCGAAACACTGCGAACAACAGTCCACGGATCAGGTTTTCCGTCACCATCAATATCCCTGACTGTTTTGCGTTTTCCATTGATTGTAAACTGTGTTTGTTTTCCGGAGCCGGTGATTATATTCTGCCAGAAATTACTGTCAACCACATACTTCGTATTTTTCCAACTTCCCTTTACCGGGTTTCCATCATTGTCAAAACCCGGATCGCCACACCCCATTATTACATCGCAACGGCTGTCGAGTAACATCTCTGTCGCAATCTGCGAATAATTAGTTCTGACAATATTGTGAGCGGTAAATCCTGCTGGCGTGGCATGGCAAAATTCAACAGATGTAACAACGCCTGCGGCTCGTCCTGTGGCTTTTGCCCACTGAACAAGGTTTTCGAGCGTATCGTGCGTGACGGACATTCCGATAGAGTTATTGTATGTTTTATATCCTGTTGCGAGCGCTGTGGCAGAGGCAGCCGATTCGGTAAAGTCCCTTTTCAGGTAAGCGGTATCTTTCCAGGCTAACGCCGGATTATATCCACCTGCAATAAAATTTGATCCCGGATTTCCCTCCTCATATTCGCCTGCTTTTGCCGGATAATGTGAAACAGCCAGTTTCACCGGAAAATTCTGATAAACCTGCGCGGCTTTACCCTCGTAACAATTAACAGCCTGAATGTGGTTAAACCCCATCCCATCGCCAATCATCACGATAATATTTTTTGGAACCGGTAGTTTTCTACTGGTTTGCGACCAAACCGCCAAATGCGTAATGAATAGAAACGTGAGTAAAAAATTAAAGCGACTTTTGACAATCATTTTTCGTGATTTAGGATTTCATTTACTTTTTCCGCTATTTCAGATCTGTTTTACTCTCCATGAATTTGAGAAGGTTCTCAAGTTGGTCATGACCAGGTATAACCCGGACGTCTGACAACCAGTTTTTATAAACGCCGTAATCCCAATTTTTTATTTTTGTCTTTTTGTCTTTGGTAAAGATATTTTTAACAGCATTAAGCGTTGATTCGGGCATCTTCCCATCTAAAGCCGTAATTGCACTTGCAAGCAAAAACAGAAGTATTGCCTGTTTATCGGGTTGAAAACTGTTCCAGACCTCTTCTGATTTTCTTACTTCGTTGATCAGGGATATTCCGGATTCAAACTTATTGTTCAGCACAAGCGACTCGCATAAATCAAGAAGTACCGTTATATTTTTGTCATTCAATCGGTAGGCTGAATCAAGGTACAACAATGAACTGTCAACCTTTTCAAGGAAAGAATAAGTATTGCCGATTAACCAGTAGCCGTATTCATCCAATGGAATGATTGCCGTATGTTTTTTCGCAAAGTATATAACCGCATTGCCATATATAACAGACGATCTTATGTTTGTGTCGGCGCTGTTGAGGTAGGCATACCTAATATCCTGCGCATGCTGATAATAAATGTAGGATGTTAGCAATGAATCATTTGCAATTAGCAACGACAGATAGTTGGAGGCGCTATCCAACTGTCCATTATAAATATAACATAGTCTGATGTTATCATAAATGTATTCTGAATTAGTCTCGAAAGTTGAATTTTTAAAACTAATTATCGCATCCTTGAAGCTGCCGGTTGCATAATAATACCACCCCATCTCAATATAAACTCTGGATATGTTTTTGCGGTACTCTGAATTACCGGGTTGTATCTGCAATGCGGCATTGAAGGCGCTCATAGCCTCATTAAGGTTTTCCATTGAATGAACAGAATCAATCTTTGCCATATTCAAATATGCCGAACCTAAAGACGATAAAATACTATCATTGCCCGGTTCGTGTGCCAGGGCATTTTTGTAGCTAAGAATCGCATCTTCATAATTTTCATTCAAATTGTAGGCATTTCCAAGATCATGCATCACATGCGTATTGGTGTAATCATACTTTAACACATTTTCCAGTTCGGCGATGGCGCGCGGGTAATCATTCATCCTGGTATATGTAATTCCGAGATTATAGATCGCTTTAAAATTCTGCGGGTCCAGTTCTTTTGCCTTCAAATATTCCTGAAGGGCAAATCGGAGATTTCCTGAATTTCGGAAGTTATCACCTGCGAGGTTATGCAGCGCTGATGAATCCGGCTTTTGTTCCATCGCCAGGAACAGGTTGTAATTTGACAGGTAATAATTACCTGCCTGTGAATTTGCATTTGCAGCGCCGATTAAATCACTCACGGTTCTGTTTGAACAATCAAACAAATCCGTATTAAACCTGCCATCCATATCCACCACATTGAGAATAAAACCCCCAATCCAGTAATTCAGCGCAGAGCTATAACTGATATTTTTATAATACATTGTAATTGTGGGCAATTGGATTATCTTCTTTGAAATTCCTGACCGGAAAGCAACATTGCATATCTTTTCTTTATCGTCATATTTAACAAACATCAGAGATAAAAGCGCATCTACCTTTAAGGAATCCATAATGACCGAATCGGGTTGGTCGGAAAAATAAAAATTTTCCGAGATGGAGTCAGGCGTTAAAGCAATTTTTTTCACATGGAGTGTTCTGGTGACAAAATTTGTCAGGTACCTGATATTATCATAAATCTGCGGTTTCATTTTACTGGCAGTTCTGCAAATAATTGCAAATTTTTTCGCATTAATTATATCCAATTCCGAACCGACCTTCTCAAGTACCTGCTTGGTAATAATATCCATTTTACGGTATGCTTCAGACAATTTAAGTCTTGCAGGCTCTAAATGAAAATAGATTCCGGATGCCACATTGTTTAAGGATGCCCTGATATAAATTTCATCCTCATAAAATGAAAAACTGCCAAAGAGGATAAAATCACAGCTATCCCTGTTCCCTAAGGGATCTTTTTTTAACCTGGCAGCGGCGTTGTTTAAGAATATCACCCTGATATTGTCATTTTTAAGAAGGTTCAAGGCTATAACAGATCGCAAATCAAGCGTATCTGTCAACCTCTTATTCTGAAAGTCTCTCAGAACAAATTTTTCTATCCCGATCCGGATCGCCTTATCGGAAGCAGCGCCCTGCCAGGTACAAAAAACAATAGCAAAGGCAATTAAAAAAAATCGGATCATGGATGGTTTCATACATTATTTTTTGTTGAGGATTTTATCAGCTATTTTTTCAATTATTGCAGCGTTATTTTCCTGGTCATAATTGTCTCTGTTGATTGTATATTTCATTCCTCCAATGATTGTGTTATCATAGGTGATTTTTATCACAACATCACAAGTATTGCTCATGACATTGAGATACCTTCCATACAAAATATCATCACAATCTTTGATATTCATATAATCTTTGTTAAAATAATAGACAGAAAAAGACTTATTCAATTTTTGATGTCTGCATAATTGATTTGTCAGCCATTTTGAAAACTCTGACGGTTCCTGCTCAGACTGATTTTGTGCTTTTTCAAAATCCCTGACTTCAAGCACCCCTTTTGTTTTGCCATTTTTAACAATAAATTGTATCTCTGAGGTAACCTGATCCACGATTTCATGAATATCTTCTTTTGATGGTCCGTCTGATAACCGAATATATTTAATAAATGCCGAGGTAGGATATTGCGTATAGGGGGCTTTTTTAATAAAATAAAAGTGCAGTTTTACATATTTTTCATTAACGCGCTCAATAGTTGAAGAGAGAAAATAATCTATGTTAGGCCAATGATTCAATCCCTTTTTAAAATTTTGGTCCACGATCCGGTCTGGAGTAAAGAAGGGAACGTTTTTTTCGGTTTTTTTTTCCAGGAAAGACCCTCGGAGTTCTTCGCTTAGGTTTCTAATCTTATCATTTGGATCTAAAAGTGGTATAACCGAAACGACATACCCAATATTGCTTTGAGCAAAATTATCAGCAAGAAACCCTACTGAGAGATAGATTATGAAAAAAAGAAGCGTTCGTTTTATCATGTTCCAGTTGGAATTTGTTGAATTTATCTGAAAAGCATAAAGCATAAAATGGAAATGGTTTTGATTACTTCTCTAAAGTTAAAAACTCCTCGTAGATTGTTGGATACGTTTTTATAATATTCGGAGTGAAATATTTAAAATTCTTTATATAATTAATTATTCTTGACGCATTTGACGGTGAGGATCTAAGAGCTTTGACGAGTTTAAGGAGATTTAGAATTGCATCCTGTTCTTGTTTTGAGTAATCCGGGTTTTGAGTCATAATTGACATATTTCGCTCAAATTCCATATCAATCAGGTTTATGGTCTCTTTCGGGTCTTTTTCATAAATAGCACATAAAACTGAGGTTATCCGCTTATATAACATTTCATCTTTGGGACTTTCAAGATGAGCTAACAGTACCGGAGTTGCATTTCTTTCATAATATCCCAGTAAGATCGCGGCATTTTCACATTTTATGGAATTTGTATCGCTCAACTTATCCACTAATCCTATCATTTCAGTATTTAAATTATAGGTAAGTTCGTTCTTTTTCTCAGCAATGTAATTGCAGGATGGAACAATTAACCCGCCAATGGCGCTGCATACCGAAATGATTGTGAGAACAATCCCGATCCAATTTTTTATCAGGCTCTCAATCTTGCTCTCCTTCGGTTTGTCTTTTAATTGCGCTTCGAGAAGTTTAATTTCTGCCTCCAATTTCTTTTGTTGCAGATCGGAATTTTCAGGCATCGCTTGATAAGGTTAAAGATTGTACTGAAAGAATTTAGCGCATATTAAAGTGAGAAACAATAAAGAATAGACGATAGAGAAAAGTGGCAGTTGAAATATGCTAATGAAATTTATTGTTCCAATGCAAGACAAAAATACATAATATTACGATTGACGATTTTGATTAAGGTTTAAACCTAATCAGGCTGCCATCGGCAGAATTGTAGCGGGCAATTGTTTTCCAGCTAAAATTGACGCTGTCGCGTTTCACTGCCCAGAAATCATAATTTCCTATGGCGCGATCGCCGTTGGTATCGAGCAAAGTGCGACCTGTGGCGCCAAAATAGGTATTTGATTCGGCTATGAAGGCATTTTTTATCTTCTCAATTGAAGCGCCATTTCCAGCGGCAATCATGGCTTTTACAATAACCCACAAGGCGTCGTAAGCCGTTAATGCATAGACGTCGGGTTGCCTGCCAATTTGAGACTGAATACGATCACGGAGGGGTTGCCAGATAGACTTTGCAGCGTCGTCGAGGCCAAAGATAGGACATGGTAAACCATGAGTATAGGCAAACAACGCCGCGTTTGTGTCGGAAATTACAGCGGTATTTTCAGCAAAAGCAGAGCTTCCGTACCAGTAAACGTTGTTCAACCCGGTAAATTTTTTAGCATTCCCAAGTATAATTGCGCCTTCGGCAAAACTTGCCAAATATACGGCGACATCGTTGGGATCATACATTTTCAGAACCGAGGAAACAGCATCGTCCAGTTGAGTCAAAGCCAGTGAAAAATCAGTAACTGCCGGATTATACTTAATTGCCGGGTGCACTGCGCCGCCGCTTTTCACGAACTCTGTTTGGGTGGCAGTCAAGAGATCTTTGCCCCATACATCATCGCGGATAATAGGAACAACCATTTTTATCTTATCATCTGTGAGCATTTTTGCCATTGCTTTTCCCTGGATTAAATCACAGGAAACAAACCGAAAAATATTATCGCCGGGTATAGCAAGCGATACCGCTACGCTCGACGGACTTACTGCCAACATATTGCGACTGTTGGCAAACTCGCGAATGGCGGCAAGTTCGGCGCTGCTGTATGGACCAATCACCAGCCTTATGCCTTTTTCGTAAAAGCCTTTAATTTGTCTCAACGCCTCCGCTGTGTCGGTTTTTGTATCAACTATATAAAGGGTAAGATTCTGATTAATTCCCGTTGCCGAAAAATAATTGAGAATATCCTGCCTGGCAATCTCCAAAGATGCGCGGGAAGCCTCTCCTGACGAAAAACCTGTACCCGAAAGAGAAAGAAGAACCCCAACGCGCAGCCCTTCCTCAGCGGTTGGAATGTAAGCGACTTCACGTGATTTGCTGCATGACGCAATTAGAAAAATTAACAAAAAGAGAGGAGTCAGTCTGATGAATGTTTTCATATATATTGATTTTTTAAGGAATCAATCAATTCGGGAGTCAGTTTTTCAGCTTTTCTGATATCTTCAAATTTACTCAATAAATCCTCAACGGTCAGATTTTTTTTATCCTGTTCCTGAAAATCCTCAATAATTCTGCCCTTGTGCATCATGATCATGCGATTCCCTGATTCAAGCGCATTTTTCATAGAATGGGTCACCATAAGCGTTGTCAGATTGTTTTCGGAGACGAATTTCTGAGTAAGCCTGATAATCTGCGCGGCGCTTTTGGGGTCGAGCGCAGCGATATGTTCATCGAGCAGTAACACCTTCGGGGTTTGCAAAACAGCCATAAGAAGTGTCACTGCCTGCCGCTGCCCGCCCGATAACGATCCCATGAGGTTGTCGAGCCGGTCTTCCAGTTGCATATCCAATGAGGCAAGCTGAGTGCGGAACTTATCCTTCAACTGACCCTTGAGACTGATCACCGGATACCGTGCGCCACCCCGGAAAAATGCCATCAACAGGTTTTCGGCAATAGTCATTCCCGGCGCCGTTCCTGAGTATGGATTCTGGAAAACGCGGGAGATGTACTTCGCGCGTTGAAAATCAGCTTTGCGCGTAACGTCGGTTCCATCAATTGTGATTATACCCTTGTCGGTGGCAGCGCTTCCTGCAATGACATTCAAAAGAGTTGATTTTCCCGATCCGTTGGTTCCGATAACTGTCACAAATTCATGCTCGTGAATAATCAGATTCACCTCTTTAAGAGCGCTCACCTCGTCAGGTTCACCCGCATTGAAAACCTTGTTTATATTTGAAATACTTATCATGGCTGGCGGACTACTATTTTTGCGGCGCTGATCATTGTATCGGGAATAGCTACTCCAAATTCTTTTGCGAGATTCAGATTAATTCCCAGTGAAAATGGCACATACAATTCGATGGGAATATCTTTTGGATTTGTCCCTTTCACCACGCCAATAAAAACTTCGGCAGCTTTTTCCCCAACCTGCGAATAATCGGCGCCGAGGCTGATAAAAGTTCCGGAGTTTACATCCTCTGCGGTATTTGAAAAAAACGGTATCTTTTCCTGGGTCATCGGTTTTGCAAGTTGCGGTATTACCTGAGATATCATCACATCGCCGGAGATAAAAAAGATATCTATCCCGGAACTGACGATAGATTTTCTGGCGTCGTCGAGGTCGTCCAGGGTGGTAATTGTCCGCTCTGTCAACTGAAATCCATACTGTTTACAGGCTGCGCGGGCTTTTATGGTACAAATTTCAGAATTCACCTCGCTGGTATTCCAGATCATCCCAATTTTTTTTGCAAAAGGAAATACCTGACGCATTAATTTTATTGTCGCTTCAACCGGCTGCGGCGTAGCAAGCCCTGTAAGATTTTGCTGATGGTCGCTTAATGTTGTGGCAACACCGGCTTTAATCGGATCGGTAACGGCACAGAAAACGTGCGGGATTTTTTTGTTGACGCTTGCCATTATCTGAAGCGCGAGAGTTGAGAAGGTGACAACATAATCATAGTTTTTTTCAACAATGGCGGTCGCAATGCTTTGCCCTGTCGAAAAATCGCCATGAGCATTGTACTCCTCCATCTTAAATTTGATTGAGCGCTCTGCGGCAAAACTGTTGATTTGCTGATTGAAGCCATGCATGCTCATGTCAAGTAACGAGCTGCTGCTAAACTGAAACAGCGCCACCTTTTTTTCGCGCCACAACTCTGGATCGGGTGGAAGCGTAAATGCCGGTCTGGTCAAAATACCATCCCTAACCCAGGAATCAGCAGCGAGGCGTATCGCAGCCGGAATTGGCGTACTAAGTTCTCTCGCTACATCATAGTTTAATCCATAAGTTAATATCTTATACTTTTCAAACGGGATATTTTGCGGACTTTCGCCACGGATAATCCTGTTGACCAGATGAGCAGCCTGCATTCCGCTTCCGTAATATTCATAGCCGTAAACTATAAGCGCGCCATCTTTCAGCCTTTCGGCGTCGCAGGTGAAAATCGGAATTTCGTTGTTTTTCGAAACCCTTACGACCGATTCAAAGGAATTGAAAACAGTGAGGTCGTTGATCAGAACAAAGGCGGCAACGTCTCTGTTCGCAATGGCGAGAGCGGCCTGGTAAACATCATTGGAATTAGAAACCGTTGCCTCTTCCAGACGGATATCCTTGTCGTTTTCAAGCGCCGTCTTCATATCCTTCAGATTTGAAACCGTATTGGGATAGGCGGGATTATAAATAACGCCAATTTTAACCTTTCCGCGGTACATCTGACGGAAAATCGCTAATAATTCTTTAATCGGCGATGCTCCGTAAACGCCGGTGATGTTGGGCGGATGGTTCACAGGCGATGTTCCCGCGCCAATCATAAACGGATTTGCAACGGTTGCAAAAACAATCGGACGGTTTTTGATTTTATTCAGCGCAGCCTGCGTGGAGGCAGTGGAAATTGGAATGAAAATATCAACCTTTTGATGTATAAAATGGTCAATGATGGTGAGGTTTGTAGGGATATCGCCCTCGGCGTTCTGTTCAAGGATAACGCAATTTTTTCCATTGACGTACCCAAGTCGGGTAAGCTCGCTGTAAAGTCCGTCGCGGGTTTTGGTAAGGATGTCGCTCTGGTTTGCCAACACTACGCCAATCTTCACCATGTGATTTCGTTCTGAAGGGAAAATCATTTGTTTACCAATGAAATAACCTGCGATGAGAATAGTCAATCCAAGGAAAAGGAAAATCCTCCGGTTTTTTATACGGAGCCAGTTGTAAACTTTCTTCATGAAGCCGGATGAGTTTTTTCCAAAAGCCCCGGTAGCAACGAGAGTAAACAGAACGAAAACAGCGGTAATCAGCTTCAGGTCGTTAGGATTCATGCCAACATTGAGCGCGAATGCCACGGCGAGCCGGAAAATGACCGAACCGATAATCACCCCAAGAACCTGGACAAACACGGAACGGCTACGCAGAATAGCTTCTCCGATTATAACAGCGGCGAGACTGAAGATAATTGATCCGATTCCCATTCCGATATCGGCAAATCCCTGGTACTGGGCAATCAAAGCTCCTGAAATTCCAACAAAACCATTGGCAATGGCGACGCCGAAAATTTTAATCCTGTTCACCGAAACTCCCTGCGCCGCCACCATAACCGGATTATTGCCGGTAGCGCGCATGGTTAATCCGAAGTCGGTTTTCAGAAACAGCGAAACGAGAATCCAGAAGAAAAGCATCGCGGCAACGAGAAAAAAGCATGTCCACAGTTCAGGCGGCAAACCCGGATTTACTGAGGAAAGAATAGAAACGAAGGTTTTGCTGGTAAGCAGCGGGATGTTCGACTTTCCCATGATATGCAGGTTTACCGAGTACAGTCCGGTCATTACCAGAATACCGGCAAGCAATCCTTCAATTTTGAACCGGGTATGGATAAATCCTGTAATAAATCCTGCGAGAGAACCAACGAGAAAAGCAACCGGAAGAACGAGAAGCGGATTCCACCCATCCACAATCAGGATTGATGCAACAGCCGCGCCGGTGGCAAAGGTTCCATCAATGGTTATATCGGGAAACGAATAGAGTTTATAGGTTATAAAGGTTCCGATTGCCATGAAGGCATACAAAATCCCAAGGTTTACGGCGCCAATCCACAGTTCCATCAGGCTACCTCCAGGTTTATTATTCCAATGAAACCGTTTTTAAGTCGCGAAGCGGGAAGCAGGTGCAATACCTTTTCGGCGTTAAATTCTTTTGCGACCCGCAGAAGTTCCTTTTCAAATTCGAGGATATGGTTGCTCCATAAGCCATTTTCAAGCGCGATTGCGTGAAGGTGGGCGTTGCCCGATACAGGGAAAAATTTCTTTTCGTTTTCCGTCGCAGTTTCAGTGTTTTTCAGGAAAATACCGCAAGCCACAATAGTTTTATTAATATCTTCAGGCTCCAGCGAAAAGTTCATCCAATGCGAAAAATTGCCGGCGTCGAAAATAGTTCCTCGTGTAAGGCGGTTTGCAACAACAGGCGCTTTTTTAAGATGCATACCTTCAATTCCTCCGCTGACGCCAAGGATAACCACTCCGAAAAGATTGGATTCAGCAATATTTCCGGCGGCTTTTAAAAGATTTTCAACGCTTTTGGGGGCTTGATCTGGAGCGAAACGTAAAATCCGGGAAAATTCGCCGGAGAACCCGAATCCATTAAGAAAATTCAATGAGTGAACCGATTCCGGCTGGAAGTAAGAATAATCAATAACCGGTTTCAACACCGCTGGGTAGGAAAAAAAATGACGTCCGATTACTATTGATTCGCCAAACAGCGTCTGATATTCCCCAAAATCGTCGCCCAAAGCAGCCAACCCGGCGCCGTATTTTATTTCAGCGGGTTTTATTGTAACAACATCGGATTTGGAATAAGAAGCAGTTTTCATCTTATCATTATCTCCGATGGAAAAAAGAAGACCCGGAACGTTGGATTTTTTTAGCTCTTCGAACACGATGCCTTCGATGGTAATTTCTTTGGTTTCGGCAACATCTGCGATATCATTTTCGAGCGCGTGGAGCGATTTCAAATCGGGAAGAATAGTGAAAAAGCCGGTCATCCCGCTAACCCTGAATACTTCCATTACTGCGTGTGGAGCAGAAACGAGTATTAATTCCCCGCCGATTTGTTTAAGAGATTTGTGTGTCTGAAGAATTACGCGCAGTCCGGCGCTGCTTATGTATGTAACGTGAGAAAGGTCAATTATCAACTTCCGCCGCCCGGCTGTAGCTTCGTTGTCGAAAGTTCGTTTAAGCTCCGGGGAGGTTAGCCCATCAACCCTTCCATGGATTTCGAATAGATCAAAAACACGCCATTTCAGACTTTTTATTTCCATGAAAAATCAGTAAATCATCATGTACGGTCGCTGCCATGGTAGGATATGGCAAGTAAAGTAATATCATCCGACTGAGCCATTCCGGTTGAAAAGGAATTAACTTCGATGAGCGATTCTTTAACGATTTCATCAATCGGGCTGTTGATGCGCTGTTTCAGAAAAGCCTCAAGCCGATCATCGCCGTAAGCCTCGTCCTGCGTATTGAAAGCTTCCGTTACCCCGTCGGTATAAAGAAAAAGGCGATCCCCCGGCGCAAGTTGTATTTTTGCCGATTTATACTTAAACTCCTCCATGCACCCAAGGATTACGCCGCCTGTCATTTCGAGTTTTCTGATGCCGCCGTTTGAAAGAAGGTACGGTGGGTTATGACCTGCATTTACATATTCCACCTCGCCGGTGAGAGTATTCAGAATGCCATAAAAAACGGTGACAAACATACATGAAACACTTTCGTTGCAAAGCAGGTTGTTAACGTAATGCATGCATTCGTCGGTTGGGATTCCTTTCAATCCTGTAGCTCTTATGAGCGTGCGGCTCACTGCCATAAAAATGGCGGCAGGTACGCCTTTGCCCGAAACGTCGCCGATTACGAAACCGATGCGGTTATGGTCAATAAGGAAAAAATCGAAGAAATCGCCTCCCACCTCCTTCGCGGCAACCATTGAGGCATGAATGTTAAATTCGGTACGCAGCGGAAAGGGCGGAAAAACCTTTGGCAATATAGCCTGCTGAATTTCACGGGCTGTGTTTAAATCCTGTTGAATTAAAATTAACTGGTCATGTTCTTCAATGGAACGGCGGATTAGAAGGATTTCATCAAGGGTTTTATTAATGGTAATTTCAAGATCTTCAAAATTGACCGGTTTAGTAACAAAATCAAAAGCCCCTCGGTTCATGGCAGTTCTTATATTGTCCATGTCGCCATAAGCTGAAACTATAACTGTTTTCAACCCCGGATTTTTCAACTCCTTTAACTTTGAAAGCAAAGTCAGACCGTCCATTTCCGGCATGTTAATATCTGAGAGGATGATTCCAATTTCAGGAAATTCGATAAGTTTGGTTAATGCTTCCAAACCGTTAAAAGCAAAAACGAAGTTGTAAACGCCTTCGCGGATTTGACGGCGAAATTTTTGACGAACCAAGGGTTCCAGGTCAATTTCATCGTCAACGACAAGAATTTTAATGTTTGATGTGGAACTATTATTCATCGGATATCATTTTGTTTTTGTAAACTGAAGATAATACTCTGTCAATTATTTGGTTCTCGCAAAGTCGCATTGACGAATAATTTTTGCTGACTTTTCGAAGAAGGTTCAAAATTACAGATTTTCAGGTCAATCCCGCTTGTTATCGAAAAAGTTTTATTGCTGATCTGATTTATTGCAAGAAGACCCATTTTAAACCCCGAAGCGGTTAAGTTATTTTCATATTTACCGCAAAACTATCACTTTGATTTTTCCCCTACATAGAAATATTCCGTAAGTTTGCTCATTAAAACCAAACACCATGTATTATTCAGGACAAGAGATTGTGGAAATTGCCGTCAGGATTGAAGAAAACGGCAACGAATTTTACACTGCCGCCGCAGAAATGATCGAAGAAAGCAGCGATATCAAGGGTCTGTTTTTCGATTTGGCAGAAAAGGAGTTGCTTCACATCTCGATTTTTCAGAAACTGGCAGAAAAGTTCGACGCCGAGAGTTTCGATTTCGAGGCTGAGGATGCCTCTGATTACATCAACCATTTGGCTGAATCGCATATTTTCGGCAAACCGGACACAGGAAAAAACCTCGCTATGACCATTAAAACCCCCAGGGAAGGGTTGAAAATTGCATTTCAATTTGAAAATGACAGCGTTGCTTTTTACACCGAACTGCTTAAATGCACCAGGAGCGATTCAAAACGTCTTGTTCAACAGGTTATTGATGAGGAAAAGGAGCATGCTGCGGAAATTATGCGGTTTCTTTAGAATTCAGGCATATTCATCACAATTAATGAATATTGTCAGAATCTAAAAACGTAATTAATCAAAACGGTTCCTTGTCAATTAAGAAACAATATATTTTTTATTTTTTTATCTGTCTTCCCGCCTTGGCGCAAACGCTTTTCGGGCAGGATCCAATTTACACCCAATTCTCCAATACGCCTTTATATTATAATCCTGCCTTTACAGGTTTTTCTAATGGTTTGCATATTCGGTTTTCTACGCGCAATCAGGGTCCGGCGCTTGCAACAACACTACGGTCATATTATCTCAGCGCTGATATTGCCGACAGAAACCTTCCAGGATCAGGCGGATTCGGTATAATTTTCAACACCGACAATGAAGGGCTTGGTTTTATTCAAAACTACAACATCGGCGTTTCTTTTGCAGTAAGAGTGCCGCTTGCAAATTCCATAGTTGGGCAATTGGGCGTAAAAGGGGCATGGCTTCAAAAGCATATAGCCTGGGATGAATTTAAGATGTCGGAACTGGTAATTGAACGGTACGGGAACATTTACGATTCCGGTTTTATTCAGCCTGATAATAATGTTTTAAACCTGCCCGATTTTGCAATAGGCGGGTTGGTGCAGTTTATTAGCTCACAAGGGTGTGTTTCAGGAACTGTTGGTATGGCAGTTGATCATCTTTTTGAACCTGATCAATCTTTTTTACCGGCGGAAAAGGCTCCCCTGCCGAGAAAATGGATCGGTCATGCCGATATGATTTGGGCTGTAAATTGTCGTTCCGGAACCGTTGCTGCGAACGATCAAATAATGAAGATAAATCCGGCAATTATTTTTCAATATCAGCATGGGCTTGATGCAATTATTGCAGGATTAAACGCAACCAGATATGGACTCTATCTCGGTTTATGGTATAAGGGTTTGTTTGGGACACATACAACCGCTTCGATAGCTTTAATGGGTGGATACCGCTATGCTTTTGCCGCAAATATGAGTATCAAATTCACATATTGTTACGATAAACAAATTGCAGGTATCCCGTCAGGCAGTGTTGGCGCTCATGAAATCAGCCTTATGCTTGAATTTGGCAACGTTCGGTTATTCAAAGGCTCAGGAAGGTCTTTACATCGCTTAATGACGCCAAAAGGTATTGAATCCGATGCTCCCGGCGTAACCTTTTAGAATTACCTGACGATAGCCTCTTCTAATATCACCTCAAAGAAATATCCGGAACCAAAATCCTTGTTCAGAGTAACCCTGCCTTCAATGGTTATAATATCGCCTGTTGCAACTGTGGAATTGGTTGTTGTGGCTGTCAGATCAAATTTTTCGCCAAATGATGTTCCATCCTGTAGATGAACCCAGTTTTTCCCCATGATTCCGGCATTAAACTTACTCACCTGCGCCCTGATGCGCACCTCCTTACCTGAATATTGTTCTTTATTGCGTAACAATTCGGAGATGGTAATCCCATCAGGCGCAGGCTCAACGCTGATAGCGAGTCGCGATTGTTTTGGTTTGGCTCCGTGATCGGGAGTTACCGTTGAAGGTTTCTTAGAACCCTCCGGCGTTTTGCTAACTATTTCGAGAAACAGAACATTGTCGAAGGTTTTGTTGAGTTCCTTGCTTTTAAAATCGGGCATCAGCAAACCGCCCTGGTAATACAAAGTATCGCCAATAGTAAATTCAACTGTGGGTACTGCCAGCCAGTGCAGTGTTGTATCCTCTGATACTTTCAAATATGTGTATTTCGTTGTTTGTAAAACCTCCCGAAGGACAACCTTATGGATGGTGGGATTTGGTTGTAAATTAGATTGTCCAAAGGATGGTAGATTGCATAAAAAAAGTAATAATAAAAATACAAATATTATAAGCGATTGTTTCATAGTTCAAATTCTTATTTTTCGGGCAGCCCGTATCCGTAATAAACTCATCCGCTAACTGATTGCCATTAATATTACGATTCCTGATTAAAATGCAATTCCTCTTTCTGACCATTCAAATCTACCTCTTTTTCGGGGCTTTTGTGTCAATTGAATGTTGATAAATCCCTGAAATAAAAATCAGAGATAACATCGCCAGAATGATTCCCCATGCCCACAATGGAAATACCGGGGTATCGCCGGCTCCGTAACTGTGCATTCCTTTGGAGAGGTAGTAGTTTACGCCGACAAAGGTCATGATAACGCTGCCAAAACCAAAAATGGAGGCAACATTGAAGGTGTAATTACTTTGCATTTTTGGGACAAACCGTAAGTGAAGCACGATGGTGTAGGCGATCACGATCACCAGCGCCCAGGTCTCCTTGGCGTCCCATCCCCAGTACCTTCCCCACGATTCGTTTGCCCAAACACCGCCAAGGAAGGTTCCGATGGTTGCCAGCACAAGTCCGACGATAATGTTCATTTCATTGATCTTTGTGAGTTCGCTGATTATAAGATTGAGGCGCTCACGGTTTTTTACAGTTTTGAACAAACCAATTACGAGGTTCATCAATCCGAGAATAAAGCCGAGACCAAGAAACCCATAACTGATTGTGAGGGTGGCAACGTGAATTATAAGCCAGTAGGATTTCAAAACCGGTTGCAGGTTGGTAAGTTGCGGGTCGTAGCTGCTGTGGCTCGCTGTCATGAGTACAAAAAATGCAAGCAATGTAGTGGCTGCAAGGGTAATCTTCGAGTACCGTGCAAAACTGAACCCTGCCAGCAAACCGCCCCAGGCAATAAGAATCAATGACTCATAGCCATTGCTCCAGGGCGCATGACCTGATAAGTACCATCTTAAAGCCATTCCGAAAGTGTGATACAGGAAGGCAATGGCAAGCGCAGCAATTGAAATATTCAGCAGCAAAGTAATGATTCTGTTTTTCGTATGCCGCAGGTTGTCAATGAATGCGAGCAGTAACAGCACGATGCTGAGTAAACCATAAATGTTCCGGAGTGTGATGAAAATCTGGAGTTTATTATAGAGAATTTCCATATTGACTTTTGTGTCCGAAGCCAGAAGGTCAGCGCCTGCTGAGTTTCGCTGAATATCCCCAATATACTGTAAAACCTTGTCGGCGCCGGAATAATCACCCGTAGAAATGCCATTGGAAACCCTTTCCATATACGCGATCATAAGGTTTGTGTAATTCAGCGGATCAAGCTGAAGCTCTTCATTGATGGCGGTAACGATTCCGGTTAAAGGGATTCGCGCTCCTTGTTCGTTCCAGCTCACCCACTCGTGATTGGCGGCTCCCTGTTCGGGGAAGAGCTTGAGCATAGTTCCTTTGAGAGCCATCGCAAAAACGTTCAATCTTTCATCAACCCTGATGATCTCTTTGTCGAAATTGTTTTGGGTTGATTGCTTTTTCCTGAATGCCTCCTCGGCATATTTCTGCAATTTGTATTGTTTTCCGGCGTCGAAGAAATCTATAAAAGACGCGTATTTCCCATTGATTCCAATGATATCCCTGACAGACTTCTCGCGGATATAAATGATTTTCTGCTCCTTCCAGAATTCCGGCGCCAGCATCATATCAATGATTATCTGAATTGCATTCATCTCCCCTTTCCCGGTAATTTCCAACTTGTCCTGCCTTGAAATTTTATGCATGATATCATAAGCCATAGTGTGAACCGGCTCGAAACGCCCGTCAATGGTCTGAACCTGTAACCGTCCGAATTTTCCGGCATGTTCTGCTGAAACGGGTTTGAAAACTTCATTCTGTGAATATGAAATGGCTGATATTCCAAAGAAAAGAAAGGATACCAGGGTTGCGGCTTTTCTCAGGTTTCTGATTTCCGTAATCTGTTTACCGAGGATACGAAAGCGCGATGTTTTATTAAATAACGAAAATATGAAGCCGAGCGTCAGGAGGAAATATCCGAGGTAGGTGATATTGGTTCCATAAAAATCATGGTTAACTGAGAGGATTGTTCCTTGTTCATCGCGGTCATAAGACGATTGAAAGAACCTGTACATTTTGTAATCGAGTACGTTGTTCATAAATATCCGGCGATTTTCCCTGAAGTTGCTCCGGTTGTCGGTCAGGGTGACTTCACTGGCATAAGACGATGGACTCATCGAACCGGCGTATCTGTCGAGAATAAAATCCCTAAGCGTAATGGAGAATGGCAATTTGAAAGGTTTTTGTCCATATCCAATCTGGAATGACAACCCTTCAAACTCAAATTTCTGCAATTGCAGCAAATATTCCGACCCTCCTGAAACTTTGGCAAAATGGCGCTTACCGTTTACCGAAACATTCACAAAAAGCGCATCCTTATCAGGGATGAATGTAGCAAAGTTGAAAGTTACCTTTCCTTTCGACGGCGAATTGTATTCAGCATGAAAGGCAGTATTTCCGAACCTTTTGATAAAAAATGGTTTGTCATAGATTAAATAGTTATTCTGATCGGAAGCGGTTATCTGTAGATATGGCGTATCGGAATAGATTACATTGGACGATTCTCCTTCACGGATGTGCATGGTTCCTTCAAATCCAAAGTACCGGGTAATACCGGCGCCGATTATAATCAGAACAAATGCAAGATGAAAAAGAAGTCCAGCCCATTTTTTCCTTTGCAGCATCTTAAACCTGACGATATGCCCGAAAAGATTAATGACCAGCAGGAGAAAAATGAACTCAAACCATTTGGCTTTGTAAACAAAATCCATGGCGGTAGCCGTGTCATATTTTTCTTCAATGAAAGTTGCCATTCCCAGCGCGACCCCCAGGATGAGCAGCAAAATAAGTGTCAGGGATGATGAAAAAAGGAATTTAAGGATTTTATTCATAGTGTTTTATGTTAAAGTGACGAATTTGCTATTCAGGTACAAAAATAGTGAATTAACTTTATTAATTACCTCTTTGCTTAGACCCATTTATATAGCTAATATTTCTAATCATGCCTGTGAAAATTAAAGCATGAAACGGAAGGGCTGCGTACCAGTAAACCCGTCCCCAGATTCCCATTGGACGAAATGTGGCGGTTTGAGTGAGTACGTTATCCTTGTCAATTTTAAATTCGAGCCATGCCTCGCCGGGAAGTTTCATTTCGGCGTAAAGCAGCAATCGTTTTTCGCTTTTATCGGCAAGTATTACCCGCCAGAAATCGAGTGCATCGCCGGCAACAACTTCACCGGGGCTTTTCCTTCCTCTGCGAATACCAACGCCGCCAACAAGTCTGTCAAGAAATCCGCGGACATTCCATAGCAGATCGGCATAATACCAGCCATTTTCGCCGCCGATAGACCATATTTTATCGAGAGCTATGGCGGAGTCGGTAACTTTTCGCTTTCTGATGTCTTTATAACATCCAAATTCTGGCACTTCGATAAATTTAGATAATCCCTGAGCTAAAGTGTTACTGGAGAGCGCGTCCATCCAACTCGACATAACACGATGCTGTTCGATTTTGTCAAACGCCAGTTCAATGGCTTTGTCGTAGCTGATTGGACTAATTCCAAGCATCGTTTCAAGTAGATTATCCTTGCAAACAACCTCTACTTTCATGCTGTTAACGAGATGTTTTGCCAGAGAATATGAAACTGTGGTGACGAAATAGAGCCAGTAGTAGGATAGCCTCGGAGTCATTACGGGCAGGATAAAGATCCATCGCCTCAACCCGCGGATTTGTGCGAATCTAAGTAACATCTCCTTGTAGGTATATACATCCGGACCACCGATATCGAAACTTTGGTTAAAGGTTTCTGTTTTCAACATCACACCCGAAAGATATTGGATTACATTCCGAATTGCAATCGGCTGACATCTTGTATTTAGCCATCGGGGGGCGATCATGAAAGGCAATTTCTCAACAAGATCGCGGATAATTTCAAAGGATGCGCTGCCTGATCCTACAATAATACCTGCTCTGAGAGTGGTTAGTGAATAATGTGAGGAGGCGAGAATATCTTCCACGTTTTTCCGCGACGACAGATGTTTTGACAAGTTAGTTTCGTTGACAATCCCACTCAGATAGATAACCTGCTTCACCTGGGTTTGTTCGAGACGGTTTTTGAAATTTGTAGCGGCAATTGCCTCAAGCTCGTCAAAACTGTCGTGCGACGACGACATGGAGTGAATCAAATAGAAAGCAACATCAATTTCTTCAGGTATTCTGATTAGCTCCCCGGCAATCAGGAAGTCAGCTTCTACTACGGTAAGATTTGCGCTATGAAATCTTCCCGTATCAAATCTGTTGATATCTCTTACGCAACACGCCACCTGATGATCGTTTTCAAGCAGTACCGATAATAGTCGTTTGGCAATATAGCCTGTGGCGCCGGTGAGGAGGATTTTCATGGGCAGTAGGGACGAGGGACGAGGGACGAAGGACGAGGGACGAAGCACGTGGGGGGAGGAAGTTGGCGCATATCGCAGTGTAATTTGGGGTTAAATGTTTTTTGCAAACAGTTCATTCAAATAAACAAGGGAATTATCCTGAAATAAAATATGGCTGTTTTTAAATAGCTGTCTTGAATGGTTGAGCCTACTCCGAAAAGGAAACAATTTGGACTAAAGTCCAGTAACTATTTGTTTATCAATTGCCACGACCTTAAGGTCGTGGCAATTCAAGTTGCTGATATACCGGACTCGTAGCCAAATTTTGATTTTTCAAACCAACCGCTGCTAACAAGTACGCCTATTTGTAAAAACCCTGGTTAAGCGTATCTCTGATTGTTATGGTTTGAACCATAGTTGCCCACTCTTTCTGTGTTTCGGTGAAAGCCCGCAGGGTAACAATAAAGGTACCGGGGCGGTTGTAGATATAGGAAGGATTTTGAGCTATTGAGCCGGGTTCGTTAATCGTTGTAATACTCGAATCGGTTCCAAACCACCAGGCATAAGAAGAAGCCTGAGCCGACTGATTTATAAAGTTAACTGTGCAGGGTATCATATAATCCTGACTTGCCGTAAATGTAAACCGGGCAACCGGAACGGGTTCATTTTTGGAACAACTACCTGATACAAGAATCAGAATCAGGAATAGCGCGGCAACAAACTGTTTGAAAGATTTTCCAGAGATTTCCGGGGCGCTGTTATTTTTCAAAGCTGTTTCACCGGTTAGCAGACCAGCCATTATTCGGCAAGTACCAGTACCTTATTATTAAGTACTTCTATCACGCCGCCTTTGATTTCAAAAAACTGCTCCTCTTTTTCACCCTTGTTAATTACTTTTATTTTCCCTTTGGCAAGAACGGAAATCAATGGAGCGTGGTTATTCAATACTTCAAAGGAACCGTCAATACCGGGTAACTGGATTAACTGGACCTGGTCGCCGCTAAAAATGGCTGAATCGGGGGTTATGATTTCAACTTTCACGATTACGGGTTTTACTTACTATCTGCAAGCATTTTCTTGCCCTTTTCGATGGCTTCCTCGATAGTGCCAACCAGGTTAAATGCCGATTCGGGATATTCATCAACCTGACCATCCATGATCATATTGAAGCCCTTTATAGTATCTTCGATATTAACGAAAGCGCCGGGGATACCGGTAAACTGAGTAGCTACAAAAAATGGCTGTGAAAGGAACCGCTGAACGCGGCGGGCGCGTGAAACAACCAGTTTATCCTCATCCGACAATTCATCCATACCGAGGATGGCGATAATATCCTGCAATTCCTTGTACCGTTGAAGAGTTCGTTTGACGCGTTGGGCGGTATTATAATGCTCTTCGCCTACAACATCAACCGTAAGTATTCGTGAAGTTGAATCGAGCGGGTCAACGGCAGGGTAAATACCGAGTTCGGCGATTTTACGGCTTAATACAGTGGTAGCGTCAAGGTGAGCAAAAGTTGTAGCCGGAGCAGGGTCGGTAAGGTCGTCGGCAGGCACATAAACCGCCTGGACAGATGTAATTGATCCGCGTTTTGTTGACGTAATACGCTCCTGCATAATGCCCATTTCAGTTGCAAGAGTTGGTTGATAACCAACGGCTGAAGGCATACGTCCGAGAAGCGCCGAAACCTCTGAACCTGCCTGGGTGAAACGGAAAATATTATCAATAAAGAAAAGGATATCGCGTCCTCCCGATTTTTCATCGCCATCGCGAAAATATTCAGCCATTGTGAGCCCTGAAAGGGCAACTCGCGCGCGAGCTCCGGGAGGCTCGTTCATTTGTCCGAAAACAAGCGTAGCCTGCGATTTAAGCAATTCTTCGGGATCAACTTTTGATAAATCCCAGCCGCCATTTTCCATATCTTCCTTAAATTCTTTTCCATAGCGGATAACGCCGGATTCGATCATTTCGCGAAGCAAATCATTTCCTTCGCGGGTACGCTCGCCAACGCCGCCAAATACCGAAAGACCCGCGTATTTTTTGGCAATGTTGTTGATTAACTCCATGATAATAACCGTTTTTCCAACGCCGGCGCCGCCAAACAATCCTATTTTCCCACCTTTGGCATAAGGTTCAATGAGGTCAATTACCTTGATGCCGGTATATAAAACTTCTTTAGAGGTGCTTAGCGTATCAAATTTGGGAGGATCGCGATGGATGGCATAAGCGCCTTCGTTCGAAACCGGTCCCAAACCGTCAATAGGTTTTCCGATCACATTAAATAAACGTCCCCTGACGTCAATGCCAACGGGCATCGAAATTGGTCGTCCTGTGGAAACAACTTCCATTCCCCGGCGTAACCCGTCGGTGGAATCCATGGCAACGGTACGCATAGTATGTTCGCCAATATCATACTGACATTCGAGAACAATAACTTCGCCTTGATCGTTTGTTAATTCAAGGGCGTCATAAATATTGGGCAGCACAACGTCTTCATCAAAAGCCACATCAATTACAGGACCAATGATCTGGGAAATTTTTCCGCTATTTTTTTCTTTCATGGTTCGGCATTATATTATTTATGCAAAGATAAAATTTCTGTTTGAATTAGCTCTCAAAATTGAGAATACTTTGTTGGCGGCAATTTTTCGTATTTTTGCAGAAAAATGGGATCAACCTAACACCAAATTAATGAAGTTAATAAAGTTTTGGGCAGCGCTGTTTTTATTGCTTCCGCTGTTTTCCTTTGCCCAGCGGAATACCAATGCAATCATTGATACTATAGAAACGCCTGACGGGCCCGTAATCCTCTATAAAAACTTCACCTGGGAATATCTCCAGAATGAACCAGTTCTGATGAGCATGGAGGAGGACTCCACAGGTCTTTTCTCAAATCAATGGATCAACAATCAGATATTTGCCTATCGGATAAAGCCCGATTCAATTCAGGATACACTGATAACCCTGACTTCGGTCAATCGCGAATTTGCCCTGCCAATTTATGGAAAACTTTTCCGGGGATTTACCTATTCGCACAAAGGGCTGGATATTAGACTTAACAAGGGAGACTCTATCAAAGCGGCTTTCGATGGCGTTATCAGGTATGCTAAATATAACCGCGGCGGTTTTGGAAATCTGATAATTATTCGTCATTTCAACGGACTGGAAACTTATTACGGACATTTGTCGAAGATTAAAGTTAAAGTTAACCAGATTGTTAAAGCGGGAGATATTGTTGCATTGGGCGGTTCGACCGGGCGGAGTCGCGGACCACATCTTCACTTCGAAGTGCGGTATAAGGATATCCCTCTTGACCCGTTAAGATTAATTGATTATGACAACCAGAAACTGATCGCCTGTTCATTTCCTGTAACGAAAATGGTATTTTATCCAAACGACCATGTTGCAAATGCGGTTCTTGTAAAAATCAAATCAGGGGATACCATTGGAAAACTCTCGCGGAAATACGGAACCTCTATAAAGGAGATCTGTGCCATGAATAAAATCAAGAATACCTCCAAACTCAAGGTTGGAAGAACTATAAGGGTTAGATAACCTCCCACAAATAAAAAGACCCCACCCGAAATCCAACCACAAAAAGGGAGGGACTTTTAAACGCTAATCAGAATTAGAAGAACAAAACTTGTAGGATTCCAGGTTGTTTTCTGCTGTCAGAAATTATTTATATGTTTTTATTTCTGTTAACAGAAACAATTTTATCTTTGAGGTTATATAAACAAGCCCCATGGACAAGAACAAATTATTCGGCATACTTAACGACTGGAATTACTGGGATAAGCCGGTTCCGGAATTTTTTCCAAGGGACGAATACCAGGAAAAAATAAATACATACCTGTCAACCGGTGAGATTATCGTGCTTAAAGGAATCCGCAGGTCGGGGAAATCCACGCTGATGATCAACCATATCCGGCGACTGATCAGTGCAGGAACGGATAAAAAAGAAATTCTTTTCGTAAATTTTGAAGACCCCCGTTTCGACGGTGAACTGAACAGCGAACTACTGGAACAGATTTTTGAGGTTTACAAAGAGTTTGTTAACAACAGCACAAAGCCCCATATTTTCCTGGATGAAGTGCAGCATGTTACGCAATGGGAAAAATGGGCGCTTATGGGCTATGAACTTAAAAGAGCGCAATTTTATGTAACAGGCTCATCTTCAAAACTTCTAAGCCGCGAATTTGGTACGGCGCTGAGTGGGCGGTTTCTTGCCATCAATGTTTTTCCACTTAGTTTTGGGGAGTACCTCCTTTTTAAGGGTCAGCCGGCAGCGGACAGGATTTCACTAATCACACAGAAATTGGTTTATAAAATAGCCTTCAATGAGTACCTTAAAGTGGGCGGTTTCCCGAAAGCCTGTTCTTTTGAAGAGGATTTGAGGCGGCAGGAAATCATCATGTATTACGAAACCATTATCCTGAAAGATATTGTAGCCCGCTACAACCTGAAAAACTACGACAGTGTAAAAAAAGTAGCCCATTATTTATTATCCAACATCGGCAAGCCCTTTAATCTAAACAAGGTAAGAACCGCTTTAACACTTTCGTACGATCTGGCCGATAAATATTTCGAATACCTGAAAGATACTTTTCTGTTGTTTGAAGTATATCAATACGACCACTCATTAAATAAGCAATTTACTAATCTTCGCAAAGTTTATTGCATTGACAATGGAATACTTACCAATACTTCATTCAGAATTTCGGAAGACTATGGCAGGTACCTTGAGAATGTTGTTTTTATTGAATTGCTGCGAAAGGGACATGAGGTATATTTCCACCAGGGAAAAAGGGAATGTGGTTTTGTTATCAAGGAAGGCTTAAACATAAAGCAAGTTATACAGGTATGTCGCACCTTGCAGGATGCAGAGACAAAAAAGCGGGAACTGGAAGGATTAAAGGAAGCCCTTGACACTTACGGATTGAAAGAAGGAATAATACTTACTGAGGATGAAGAATACGAAATAGCTGCGGAAAGCCTCAGAATCATCGTTCAGCCAGCTTGGAAATGGTTGCTGGAAAATAAGGAAACATAGTTAACAGACACAAAAACCCATAGATGAATTTTTAAAAATTTCTTCGGCAGCAAGGTCTTTTGCTCTCGTTTCCCTTTTTGGGGAATGAGGTAAGGGGGAATAAGGTAAAGAAACTTACTGCGCTGAGATAAAAATTTTTCGCTGAAACACAATCAGGATTAGCACACCGGTAGTGATGGCTGAATCGGCAATGTTGAATACGGGACGGAAAAACACAAACTCTTCGCCGCCGAAAAAAGGAAACCACAAAGGATAATGCGATTCGATAATCGGAAAATAGAGCATATCCACCACCCTGCCATGCAGAAAAGTTCCATAGCCTCCACCGGTGGGAAAGAGGGAAGCGATTTGCATATACGAACTCTCATTGAAGATCAATCCGTAAAACGCGCTGTCAATAATGTTTCCGATAGCGCCTGCCATGATGAGCGAAATGCAAATCACCAGCAGGTTCCCGGCGCCTTTTCTGATCGCTTTATATAACCACCAGCCAATCAAACCGATGGCAATAAGACGAAACAAACTTAGCAGTAATTTGCCATAACTCCCTCCGAGTTTCATGCCGAAAGCCATTCCTTCATTCTCGGTGAAATGAATATAGAACCAATTTCCCAGAATGGCATGACCCTCACCCATATAAAAAGTGGTTTTGATCCAGATCTTAAAAACCTGGTCAATCAATAGCACACCAATAATAATAAGTGCAGCTTTTTTCAAACGGTGAATCTGTTAAACTTGAATTATTCCAGATCCGGGTCAACCGGACGAACGGTGGGAGTTGCCACCTGCACACGTTTGGCTTCGATGCTGAGTGTAGCATGCGGTACGCTACGTAAACGATCCTTTGGGATTAATTTGTTGGTTACCCGACAAATACCATAAGTTTTATTTTCAATTCTGATCAGGGCGTTTTCCAGCGATTTGATAAACTTGTCCTGCCTTGCAGCAAATTTGCTGTTTTCTTCCTTCGAAAAAACCTGGTAACCTTCTTCCAGAACCTTGAAGGTAGGCGAAGTGTCGTTAGTATCATGCTCATTACCGGTCGTATATGATTCGGTAAGCATTTTCAGGTCATTATGCGCCTTTTCCAGCTTCTTTAAAATAATCACTTTGAACTCCTCAAGTTCTTCATCCGAATACCGGTTTTTTTCCATCGGTATTGTATCCGTTGCTTTTTTCATGCCCAAAACGTATTAAACAACCCTGTGAATAAAAATAAAAGTCGAAATGGATTCGGTTAATTCAACCAGTTGTTTATCCATTTCGGCGATCTCAGAAACGATCTCGAACGACGTCGCTAAAGTTTCGGAGCAAATATAGAAAATATTATCTTTCACAGCCTTATCAACATCAGGCTGAGATTGAAATTTTACAATTATCTTGTCTGTTACATCAAAACCATTATCTTTTCTCAGGTTTTGAATTCTGTTTATCACTTCGCGGGCGATCCCTTCCTGCCAAAGCTCGGGGGTAATTGTGGTATCAAGAGCAACCACCAGCGATCCAATTGATGCTGTTTGAAATCCAGGCAAATCTTCCGTTCTGATTTCCACTTCACCAATAGTAAGACGAACCTGTTGCCCTTCCACTTCCACTATTATCTCTCCAGATTTTTCGAATTCAGTGATTACATCCTGATTCCATTCTTTCATTTTTTCGGCAATCGGCTTCATAAGTTTACCGAATTTCGATCCCATTTTTTTGAAATCGGGTTTTACGGTTTTATTTAGAATGGCTGTAGTATCTTCGATGTAGTCAATCTCTTTAACATTTACTTCTGAAATTATGAGATGCTTTACAGCTTCTATCTGGGCTTTTAGCCGATCTGTCAGAAGCGGCATCATTATTTTATTCAGAGGCTGACGAACTCTGATATTCATCTTTTTGCGAATAGAAAGCGCCATTGAAGATACTTTCTGGGCAAGTTCCATGCGTTCTTCGAGGCTTTTATCAATAAGACCCGTATCAGCCTGCGGGAAACCGGTTAGATGCACTGAGTCGGCGCCGAGCCTGCCGGTAACGCTGTTAAGATCAAGAAAAAGCCTTTCGGTAAAGAATGGCGCAATGGGAGATGAAAGCTGCGCAACAACTTCGAGACAACGGTAAAGCGTTTGGTAAGCGGAAATTTTATCGTGTGAATATTCTCCGCGCCAGAAACGACGTCGGCATAATCTTACATACCAATTACTTAAATGTTCATCTACAAAATCGGCTATGGCGCGTCCTGCGCGAGTGGGTTCATAATCATCAAAACAATCATCAACAAACCTGATCAACGAATTAAGTTCAGAGAGAATCCAACGGTCAATCTCCGGACGCTCAATAACGGGAATTTCAGGTTCATTCCAGGCAAATCCATCTATATTGGCATAAAGTGCGAAAAACGAGTACGTATTATATAACGTCCCGAAAAATTTTCTTCTGATCTCATCAATCCCTTCAAGATCAAATTTAAGGTTATCCCAAGGCTGCGAGTTTGTAATCAGATACCAACGTGTAGCGTCGGGACCGTATTTCAGCAAAGTTTCAAACGGATCAACGGCATTGCCGAGCCGTTTTGACATCTTATTGCCGCTTTTATCGAGGACGAGTCCGTTGGAAACACAGGTTTTAAACGAAACTCCGTCAAACAGCATCACAGCAATTGCGTGAAGGGTAAAAAACCATCCGCGTGTTTGATCCACGCCTTCGGCGATAAAATCAGCGGGGAAATAGCTTTCGAGTTGACGCGACTGTTCGAATGGATAATGATATTGAGCATAAGGCATTGCGCCCGAATCGAACCACACGTCAATCAGGTCGGATTCGCGGTACATTGGTTTGCCATCAGGACTAACCAGCACAATATCGTCAACAAAGGGACGATGCAGATCGAAGGTGTGATAGTTATCATCAGAAACATCGCCTGGCTTGTAATTTGCCAGCGGATCGGTTTTCATCAGACCGCAATTAACAGCTTTTTCACATTCTTCTCTTAATTGCGCTACCGACCCAATGCAGATTTCCTGGTTTCCATCTTCGGTGCGCCAGATCGGTAATGGGGTTCCCCAGAAACGGGAACGCGAAAGGTTCCAGTCAACAAGGTTTTCAAGCCAGTTTCCAAAGCGACCGGTACCGGTAGCTTCGGGTTTCCAGTTGATGGTTTTATTCAGTCCGATCATCTGTTCCTTGAAGGCGGTTGTGCGGATGAACCAGGAATCGAGAGGATAGTAAAGAATTGGTTTATCGGTTCGCCAGCAATGAGGATAGGAGTGTTCGTATTTTTCCGATTTGAAGGCTTTGTTTTCGTGTTTCAGTTTGACAATGATATCAATATCAACCGGTGGACATTTTCCTTCCAGACAATTGGAGTCATATTCCGGTTTTACATACCTGCCGGAAAATTCGCCCATCTGTTCGGTGAACCTTCCCTGTTTATCAACAAGGGTAAGCGTTCCCAGTCCGTACTGTCTCCCCACGCGGAAGTCGTCGGCGCCAAAACTCGGCGCGATGTGAACAATGCCAGTACCATCTTCGGTTGTAACAAAATCGCCGAGAACCACTCGAAACGGATCGCCATCTTCAGGCAGTGCAAACGGAAGCAATTGTTCGAAGCGCAGCCCTTCAAATTGTTCACCCTTGTATTCGGCAACAACCTGGTAAGGAATGTGTTTATCGCCTTCGTGATAGCTGTCAAGATCAAGCCCGGCGTTTTTCTCAGGAAAATATTGATAAAGCAATTCTTTTGCCAGTACAACGGTTTGTTCGGTAAATGTATAAGGGTTGAAGGTCTTAACCAGAACATAAGTAATATTCTTCCCCATGGCAAGTCCTGTGTTGGAAGGAAGCGTCCATGGAGTGGTAGTCCATGCCAGAATATAAAGTTCGCCGAAAAGATCATTGAAAAGGAATTCTGATTTGTCGTTTCTGATTACCTTAAACTGGGCAACAACTGTATTGTCCTTTACCATTTTGTAGGTTCCCGGCTGATTCAGTTCATGGGCGCTGAGACCGGTTCCTGCGGCAGGCGAGTAAGGCTGGATGGAATAACCTTTATAAAGCAGACCTTTCTGATAAAGTTTTTGAAGGAGGTACCAGACGCTTTCAATGTATTTATTTTCGTAGGTGATATATGGCTCGTCAAGATTTAGCCAGTAGCCCATTTTAATTGTCAGATCGTCCCAGAGATCTTTGTATTTCATCACCTCTGTGCGGCATTCCTTATTATAATCTTCAATGGAGATTGACTTTCCAATGTCTTCCTTTGTGATTCCGAGTTTTTTTTCGACCCCAATTTCTATAGGAAGTCCGTGTGTATCCCAGCCAGCTTTACGACTGACAAAGAAACCTTTCATTGTTTTATAGCGGCAGAAAATATCCTTGATGGCGCGCGCCATTATATGATGTATGCCCGGAATTCCATTGGCTGAAGGCGGTCCTTCATAAAAAACAAACGGTGTTTTTCCTTCCGTTTGTTTTAGACTTTTTTCAAACGTATCGCGCTCCTGCCAGTATGCCTGTACCTCATCTCCGATTCGGGACAGGTCAAGATTTTTATATTCAGGGTATCGTTTATTCATTATTTATGTTCCTTTATCCCGGAACATCCGGGCAGCTTTTAGAAAAGGTTTGCAAAATTACGAAAAAATCTGAAAACCGGAAGCCAGGAATGGTATAAACTTAAAACGGGATAAAACCGAACTTTAAAAAAAAGAATTAGCCGGTTTATCCCTTTTTGAGTATAATCAGACTAGTCTAACGTTCCTCGTCCCTCGCCCTACGTTCTTACGTAATGCGCCATCTCAACGGGAATCTCCAACGACAATTCAATGATACCTTTAAACTCATTTCCATTCATCCAGGGTGATTGATAGATAATTTTTTTCTTTCCACGCTTTTCGATGGTGTAAACATTCTTTTGATGTGTCTTCATAATTTCACTGATTTTTTTCCGCGAATGTTCGCCGTGGCAATCCATCATGTTTTTGCCAATGAGACCAGCCCCGCCATCGTTTGCATAATTTGCAATCGCCCGCTCATTCATATAAATGATTATGCCTTGAGCATCGCAAACGATTACATTACCCTCAAGTTTTTCGATCCAATCCATATTTGATAAAATTTACGATTTACAAATTACGAATGTAACCAATTTTTGTAACTTTGAACTCGCTGTTGCATCTAATTGCTAAAACGTTAAAGCCATGACAACTTCAAATATTAAAAGATTGACCAGATCCCCAAAAGACCGTGTACTTGGCGGTGTTTGTGCCGGCATTGGCAATTATTTCAACGTTGACCCGGTATTGATTCGCGTCGTATGGGCTGTGGGCTTTTTCGCCGCAGGAATCGGCTTTCTGGCTTATCTTATCGCCTGGATTATTATTCCCGAGGAGAAAATTTAAGCTAAACTCGAAACGGAATAAAACCGCACAGTTTAAAAAATTCCAAGATCCAGGTTCCAAATTTGAGTCCATTCCGAAAAGTGGTTACAAAAATCAAAATTTAGCTAAAGTCCGGAATGTCAGCAACTTGAATTGCCACAACATTAAGGTCGTGTCAATTGATAAACAGATAGTTACTGGACTTTAGTTCAAATTGTTTCCTTTTAGGTGTTGGCTCAAGTTTGATTTCAACAAACAGCTTTGCAAGTTTTCAAGAATCGGAATTATATATTTTAATTCCTCTAAGTGCCTTTTACTAAAATTGTTGACTGACAAATTTACTTCTGTATCTTATAAAAACGCCAAGGATATTTCTATCAGATGCAGTTATCCTGCCTGATTATGAATGATTTTTTATAGTTTTGCAGATAAATGCACTACTACACATGAATCTGAAAAAGCAACTTCATTACAGAGAAACAATCTGGATGCTTGCCAAAACTGACCTGAAAATGCGTTACCAAGGGTCATGGCTTGGCGCTATATGGGTGTTTCTTAAACCTTTTTGTCTCTTCCTGATTCTTAACTTTGTTTTCTCCAATCTGTTTTTCAAACACAATCCAACTTATACCATCCGGTTGCTGGTCGGACTTATTCTCTGGTTTTTCTTTGCTGAATCAACAACCGTAGGCATGAACAGCCTTCTTTCAAAAATGGATATTCTGAAAAAAATCTATATTCCGAAATGGATTATTATTATTTCAGCCACCGTGCATAGCGCTCTCGCTTTTTGCTTTAACCTTGTTATTCTATTTCTGTTCCTTATTGCTTATCATATTTTCCCTAATGTGTTGCATCTCTTTCTGTTTCTTGTATATATACTGTTGATTTATGGGATATCGCTTACCTATTCTTTTTTCGCTGCCCCGCTAATTGTGAGGTTTCGAGATCTGAACCAGATTTGGGAAGTGCTTCTACAGGTTTTGTTCTATGCGAGTCCAATTATTTATCCGATCACTGCAGTTCCGCCGAATGTTCAAACATTGCTGTATATAAATCCTATGACGCTGCTTATCGAACACTCCAAAGTGGTTTTGATTGATAATGGCATCGCGAGGTTTGATCATTTACTGATTTTTATTGCCATTTTTATCCCTTGTTTTTTGGGAAGCCTTTGGTACCTGAAATCAGCCTCTAAAAATCTTATTGAAAACATGTAGACGAATTACCGACCATGAATCAGGATATTGTTATAAAAGTTGACCATATATCAAAAAGTTTCAGAATTCCCCAGGAACAAAGAAATACAATCAAGGAACATGTAACGGGTTTCAGAAAAAAAATGGTGTATGAAAACTTTCATGCGCTGAAAAATTTATCATTCGAAGTTAGAAGAGGCGAATTTTTCAGCATCATAGGACGCAATGGCTCGGGCAAATCAACCCTTCTGAAAATTCTTGCCGGAATATATTCTGCCGACAGCGGGTCAATTATTGTAAATGACGAAATATCACCCTTTTTGGAATTGGGCGTCGGATTTAATCCTGAATTATCTGGCAAGGACAATATTTATCTGAACGCAACCATTCTGGGGTTGTCAAAGTTCGATATTGATCGAAACTATCATAAAATTGTCAACTTCTCTGAATTGCACCGCTTCATGCACCTGAAAGTTAAAAATTACTCGAGTGGAATGCAGGTCAGGCTGGCATTTTCCGTTGCGATTCACGCTGAAAAAGAAATTCTATTAATGGATGAGGTTCTGGCAGTTGGCGACGTCAATTTTCAGGTAAAGTGCTTTAATGTTTTTGAAGAATTTATCAAACAGGGAAAGACCATTATTTTTGTTTCACATGATCCGGCTTCAGTTCAGAAATATTCTGACAGGGTTCTCTATCTTGAGTCGGGAAGAGCGGGATATATTGGCAATGCCAATGAGGCGCTTTCGCGATATATGTACACGGATGTTATTAAGGAAGCCAAAGACGATTCAGTATCTGCCAGCGAGACGCCAACGAATCAAAGTAATATAGGAGAGGCACAATCGGATAAAATTCAGGGCGACTCTTCTCAGGTTACCGATCGGGAAGACGCTGTAGAAGATGTTGAGAAGATTGTTGAAATAGTAAGCGTTCAGGTTCTAAACGACGAAGGAAAAATTACCGGGGAGATCATTCATGGGCAGATTTTTCAGATCAGAGTTCAGTACCGGTTGCTCAAAGATCTGAGTAATTTGATTTTTGGAATTATCATTTATGATCAGAAAAAACGTGCAATGTTTACAACCAACACCTTTTCTGAAAAAGTTAAAACGGGAAAAATTGAACCGGGAACCGTTACCATGAATTACCGGATTACCAATTATCTTTCAGCCGGAAATTATCTTTTGTCGGCAACGGTAAGCGATAAAACCCAGCGGATCTATTATGACTGGAAAGATGGGATCCAATCTTTCAAGGTTTCCAATAATTTACGGCTAATGAGTTACGGCGGCGCTGATTTGCCCCATGAGATCGTCATGAAAAAGGATTAAGCCTGTCTGCTGTTTCATTGTTATCTCATCTTGACCAGAAACCAAGTGATACGGAGATCGTAATTTTTCATTTAATGTTCCGGGCTTTTTCCTGATATATTTATGGTAGAATTGAAGAAAACAATATTCGTGACAATTTGTTTAATCCTGTTGCTACCTGCCGGGATCCGTTTAGTGCAGTTTTTAGGGTATTATCAGCCATCGCCGCTAAATGGGGCTTTCATTCACCCGCCAAAGCCCGCACTAACCCTTAAATCTTTTTCAGATGGTAAATTTCAGGATAAATGGATGTCTTATACTGAAGATAACATTGGGTTTCATAACCTGCTGATTCGGCTGATAAGCCAGGTAAATTATAGTTTATTCAGCATGTGTGTTACCCGTGATATTGATGTGACAATTGGAAAGGACAATTTTTTATACGATCCTTATGACATTCGAGAATATCTTGGAAACAATTTTATGGGGAAAAAGTATTGGGAAAAAGAAATTCAACGGATTAAATTTATACAGCGGAAATTGCTTAAAAGGAACATCAACCTGCTTGTCGTTTTCGCTCCAGGAAAAGCCAATGTCTTCCCTGAATATATCCCGGATCGTTTCCATATCGAACAAAAGAAACTTTCAAATTATAAATATCTGGTACAAAGGTTCACGGAAGAGGAAGTTAATTTTATTGACTTTAACAACTTGTTCCGTATGATGAAAGATACCGCTTCATATCCGTTATATCCGAAATGCGGGCTTCATTGGAGCAATACAGGTGTTGTATTCGCCATGGATTCACTTGTTCATTATATGGAAAGGAAGAAAGGGAAGAAAATGATGAATTTCAGTATCGCCGGGATGAATAACACAAACCCCGACTTGCTTGCATACGATGTTGACGCCCAGGATTATCTTAATCTTTTATTTGCAATTCCCGCTTACGAAATGCCTCATCCTGAAATGCATTTTCAACCCGACACGACCGCATACATGCCCAAGGTCATTTTTATTTCAGACAGTTATTACTGGCAATCTTTCCTTTTGGCAATACATGAAAAAGTTTTTAAGCAAGCCCGGTTTTGGTATTATTTCAATATAGCATATACGGCAAGGATTGCCCCCGGGGTTGAAATTGCGAAAATTGATACCCTGAACGAAATCTACAATTCCGATTTTGTTGTTATTATGGCCAGTGAGGCCAATTATTACCGGTTAGGATATGGATTTCTCAAAAAGTTTAAACTCCTGTTTCCTGAAGAAAGATCAAAAACTAACAAGCCATTGCCACTTTAAAAATTCCGGGAGGAGTTATGATGATAATACCTGGAACCAGACCGTCTTGCACAAATTTTATCAAATGGTTGTTTATGCGGCATTTCCGTTCATAAATTCACGTGGCATTGAACATTTATCCTCGCATTTTTATCGGCAATTGCGCTTCTGTGCTGGGGATGCTTTTGATCTGAAAAAAATTCTTCGGCAAGGGTCACTTAATTTTTTATCTTTGAAAAGTAAATGGTTGTTGCCAGTTAATGGAGTTTGAGAAAGCCATGTCAAAGTATTGCACCCTGCCAAACGATAACATTGTGTGGGAAAATTGAAACCAGAATTCTAATTGATTTGAGATGATAGAAAAAAATCCTGATGGCGAGGTATCCGGCGAATTTGGGTCCAACCGTAACTTCGAAGACGAATTGCACAAACAGCGACAGATCATTTCCGATTTAACCGGGCAACTCGACCGGATGGGCCAGTTGCAAATTGAAATCGAAAGGAAATCAAATCAAATCAGAGAAATCCGTTCATCCCTTTCATGGAAGATCGGACACTTTATCACCCGAGTGATCGGTGGAATTTTTTTCTTCATCCCGAATCTTGCAAAGTTGACCAACCGTTTTCTGAATCGTTTGAAGTCGTTTTTTTCTCAACACTATCAGCCTCAAGAATTCAGCAAGATTCCTATCCCTTTGCCGGGCTTGAACCAGCCTAAGCCCGGCAAGCTGAATCTTGCCGATCAGATGAGCGTTGGTTATGGCGCTCACCGAAGCGGATGGTCCTATGCAATATCAAATCTGAAGGATCTCCACAACGAGAACGGTGTTTTATTTGATTCTTTTATTGAAAGGACGTTTTTTTGGCATCCAGATGGGGTTAAGCCTCATACGCAACCCTGGGTTGGAGTAATCCATGTACCGCCCAAGGTACCCAAATGGTTTCAGTATGAACAATCAAATGAGGCCATCTTCAATTCATCGGCATGGAAAGAGAGCCTCCAGTATTGCAAGGGGTTATACACCATGTCCTATTATCATAAAAGGTATCTGGAGAATCTATTCGATTTTCCGGTTTGCAACCTGATCCATCCGACCGAATTTCCTGACCGCCAATGGAATTGGAAGCAATTCGAGAAAAATGAAAATAAAAAAATTGTCCAGATAGGTTGGTGGCTCAGAAAGTTACATTCCATATTTTTGTTGCCCACAACCCGCTATACCAAAATTTTTTTAAGAAAGGAAGATGCCGATCTAAATGAAATTATGCGGTTGGAACGGGAAAACATGATAAACAAAGAAGTTTTGACAGATGAAGTCATGAAGTCAGCAACTACGATTTCATTTCTCCCCAATGACGAATATGATACGCTGCTTTCCGAGAACATTGTTTTCCTTGATGTTTATGATTCAAGCGCTAATAATGCCATAATTGAGTGCATGGCTCGAAATACTCCCATCCTGGTCAACCGGATCGAACCTGTTATTGAATATCTTGGCAATGATTATCCCTTGTACTATGACACACTTGAAGAAGCTGCTACAAAGGCAGATGATTTTGGATTAATCCGAAAAGCTCATCTTTCTCTTGTTCACAATCCATTAAGACTTAAACTAACAGGTGAATTTTTCCGGAAAAGTGTTATAGAATCGGAAATTTACCAAAGACTATAGTACTAATATGAGCTTAAAAATATCCGTTATAACACCATCCCTGAACTCGGTAGATTATATTGAATCAGCTATTCAGAATGTACTTGAGCAGCATTACGACAATTTCGAACATGTTGTGGTTGATGGCGGGTCTTCAGATGGAACCGTTGAGATTCTGAAAAAGTATCCGCATGTCAAATGGGTTTCCGAACCCGACCGCGGACAAACGCATGCAATGAACAAAGGCTTCAAGATGTCGCAGGGCGATGTGCTGGTGTATCTCAACGCGGATGACTATTTTTCACCCGGAGCCTTTCACTCGGTTATACCTTGTTTTTTGCAAGGAGCAAAAATGGTAGTAGGGAAAATAATGATTGAAAAGGAGGTGGGTTCCTCTTTTCTGAATGATCCACGGGTAGAACATATTGACATTCTGCGTCATTGGGAGTTGAATGCATACCCGTATAATCCCGTAGGATATTTTTACCGTCGGGAAGTTTACGAAGCAGTGAATGGGTTTAATGAGAAAAATTACATGCAGGATCTTGAATTCCTTATCGCGGCTTCCCACAAATTCAAATTCACAAAAACAGACTTCCTTTTGGGGGTTTACAGGGATTTTGAAACTACGATCACCCAGAGAACCCAGAAACGAAGGGGCTATTGGACCAATAAAAACTTTTCCTTCATCACGAAATATATTGACCAGTTGCCTGTTGGCACCAAAGAACAATACATAAAAGACCGAAAGATTGGTTATCAGGAGCAGAGAAAAATTCAGAAATGGAAACAATACGAACTGATTCAACATCAGATAAGCATGGATAAATCTCCAAATTATCTGCGAAGAATTTTGTACAATGGACAACTGATTCTGAATTTTCCTGAAAAACAAAAATGGCTTTTAAAACACTTGTTTACTAAATAATTTTGTTAACAGTCCTTATGAAAACAATAGAAAACCTCACTTCGCATTTGCGAAAAATTATTTTTGGAAAGGTACGCTGGTACGACTATCTTTTAGTTTCAGGTCGGATTGACAAGAACAGTTATTATGATAGTCTGACAGAACTGATAATTGCAAAAACATTGACAACCAAATCATTGTGTGTTGATGTGGGTTGTCATGTCGGATCAATACTATCGGTCATGATGAAGCATGCACCTAAGGGAACATTCTATGCTTTTGAACCAATTCCAGGACTTTACCAACGGCTTGAAGAGAATTTTAACTTTCCCAATGTCCACTTATACAACATTGCTTTAAGTAACAGTGCTGGGATTGCTTCATTTAATTTTGTCAAATCCAATCCGGGATATAGTGGATTACAAAAAAGGAAATATGACCGCCCTGATGAAGTAGATGAACAAATCAATGTTCCAACCGAACTACTGGATAACATATTGGCTGATGCCAGCGCACCAATTTCTCTGATAAAAATAGATGTTGAGGGAGCAGAATTTTTAGTTATGCAGGGTGGCAGAAAAAAAATCGCACAAGATAAACCAGTGATTATTTTCGAACATGGACTGGGAGGGGCTGATTTTTATGGTAAAGGTCCGGATGATGTATATGGTTTATTATGTGGTGAATGTGGCCTTCATATCTCCTTAATTTCAGACTGGTTGCTCAGAAAAAGACCGCTCAATCAAATGGAATTCAGAGATCAGTTTTATAAAGGGAGAAATTATTTCTTTATTGCACATCCTTAATGTTTCCCAAACCAGCGGTTAATGACAAAGATGGTTTCAATTGTTACTGTGTCGTTGAACCAGGGTGACTTTATTGCAAATACAATAAAGTCTGTACTTTCCCAGTCTGGCGGATTCTTCATCGACTATATCATTAAGGACCGAGGCTCAACCGACCAAACCATTTCAATCATGCGGCAGTTTGAAGAAAGCCTGATGCAAAATTGCATTTCACTGCTTCCCGGAGAGCGATTTAAATGAAACAATGAAAATATCGGTCATTACTCCTGTTTTTAATTGTTCCACTTATATTTGCGAGGCAATCGAGAGTGTGCTTTTACAGAATTGCGCAAACTTTGAACATATTGTTGTTGATGGCGGATCAACTGACGGGACACAAGAAATATTAAAAAAATATCAACATCTGAAATGGATATCGGAGCCTGACAACGGGCAGTCTGACGCCATGAACAAGGGTTTTAAAATGTCAACCGGCGATATTATCGTTTATCTGAACGCTGATGACTACTTTCTGCCCGGAGCATTCAGTTCTGTGCTTCCCTATTTTGAGAAGGGAGCCAATTTCGTTGTTGGAAAAATATTGGTAACGAGATATGACGGGACCCAATGGATCAATGACGCAATGGTGAGTCGCGAAGCGATGCTGCGGCACTGGAAGCGCCAGTCTTTTTGCGTTAATCCCGTTGGGTATTTTTATCGCAGGGAAGTTCAGGAAAGCGTCAGTGGCTTCAATGTAGCAAACCATTTTGCCATGGATCTCGAATTTCTGCTGGAGTGTTCGATAAAATATCCTTTTACAAAGATGGACAATGCGCCGATTCTTGGCGTTTTCAGAAACATCAGAAATACAAAGACAGAAAATATTAAGGCTGGGATGAGCGATTATTGGTCGGAAGAAAATTTTAGTTTTATCAACAGGTTCCTTCCC
>JAPLDO010000013.1 GCA_026391715.1 Bacteroidota bacterium | reverse complement strand
TGATAAGCGTAAGGCGTATTTCCTCCCGTTGGCGAAACACTTGTTAATTGCGCCGGAGTTGTATTGTAGCAGATGGTTTGGCCTACTTGCACTCTCACCGAACCCACAGTAAAATTGGGATAAACCGTTATAGTCACCGCATTTGTTGTAAGCGTTCCGCAACCGTTTGCGGAAGTTTGTTTCTGACGGTAGTAGGTTGTTTGGTTTAAAGTTCCAGGTTGGTAATTTGTACTGGTTGCTTCTGAAATATCTGTGAAATCAACATTGTTGGTTGAATTTTGCCACTGATAGGTGTAGGGCGTATTTCCTCCGGTTGGAGCAGTTCCTGTTAGTTGTGCCGGCGTTGTATTATAACAGATGGACTGGCTCGCTGCTGCCGAACCCACAGTAAAATTGGGATAAACCGTGATGGTAACAACGTTTGTTGTTAGCATTCCGCAACCGCTTGCCGAGGTTTGTTTCTGACGGTAGTAGGTTGTTTGGTTTAAAGTTCCAGGTTGGTAATTTATACCGGTTGCATCCGAAATATCTGTGAAATCAACATTGTTAATCGAGTTTTGCCACTGATAGCCGTATGGAGTATTTCCTCCGGTTGGCGCAGTTCCGATTAATTGAGCGGGGGTGGTGTTGTAACAGATGGTTTGCCCGACTTGCGCTCTCACCGAACCCACAGTAAAATTGGGATAAACCGTAATAGTCACCGTGTTTGTAGTTAGCGTTCCGCAACCGCTTGCCGAGGTTTGTTTCTGACGGTAGTAGGTTGTTTGGTTTAAAGTTCCAGGTTGGTAATTTGTACTGGTTGCTTCTGAAATATCTGTGAAATCAACATTGTTGGTTGAATTTTGCCATTGATAAGTGTATGGCGTATTTCCTCCTGTAGGAGCAACACTTGTTAATTGTGCCGGCGTTGTATTATAACAGATTGACTGACTCGCCGCTACTGAACCCACTGTAAAATTGTTACATGGCGGAGTAACCGGATATTCCCAGGCTCCCATTGCCGGAAAGGTTAAACTCCTTGCGTTTGCGCCATAATCCGTGGCGATCCCTGTGCCTGTGATTGCAACCAAAGAGGTAGCCGATGGCAGATAATTGGCGGCTAAAGTTCCCCCGGCGCCTGCAAATCCCGGGTTAATGTTTTTACTGTGCGCATCTTGTCCCTCAATCAGCGGAACTGTTGTAACGTCGGCAGAATTAAAATAACCCAATACTCCTCCAGCGCCTGGCGCGTAATAATCATTATAATCAAGGGTTAAATCTGTACTCGTTCCATAATCAAAATATGCAGCATAATGAGCGCCTGACGCTGTTCCACTGTTAGATCTTGCGTTATCAAAGATATTATTTTTGATAATCCTGGTATTTGTATTCGCAACACTAAAGAAAGCCCACGATGAATAAGAATCTGTTGTAGGAATACCGCCGATATAGACAGTATTATAAAACAGACTGTTAATATTGGTTGCATCGCAGTTTTCGTAAATACCAAAAATGTCAATTTTCGTGTTGCCTCCCAAACTGATAATATTATTGGAATAAGTAGAATTGCCTGATTGCAATAAGACGCCGTAAATGGCGGCAGGGTAAACTGATGTTCCGGTAACTGATAAACTATGAATAAAATTATTTGAAACCGTATTAACGCCGTCTGTGCCGCCTGAATAATATAAGCCAATAACGCTTCCTTCGAATTCAGGGTAACTGTTGGATAAGTTGTAAATCGTATTGCCGGATATGGTTTGTCCCTCCAGGGAGCTTGCCTGATTGATTCCGATGACAGAGGAGATCGCCGCTAATCCGCTATTATTACTTGCTACCGTCAAATCCCTGATCGTATTGGCGTTGATTGTATTTGTTCCATCATAAGTTACAATCCCGTAAATACCGCCATAAGTATTCGGGCTTGTAGAGCCATTTGTCAAATTTGCAATGGTATTACCTGTAATATTTATCGCTCCGGCGCCTTCACTATAAATCGCAGTAACGCTTTGCGCATTATCTGCTGCCACAGAACTTGCATTTATGCTGTTGGCTTCTGTCGCGCTCCCGATGGTATTATTGCTGATTGTTGTTGTTCCGGTTGTGGCTGATTTGTATATGCCGGTAAAATCATGCGCAAAAGTTGCCGATCCTACAGTTGTAATGGAGCCAATTTTGTTATTTTGGATACCAACTGTACTACTGCTACCGTTATGAATCCCATAAGATCTTGCATTGGCAGTTGAATTTGTAACAGTGATAGACCCTGTTCCGGTAGTTGAACCAATTGTGTTACCTGTTACCGTTCCAACATTTACATCACCGTTATTGATATAAATTCCGTACCAGGGCTCCGTGGATGTACTGGTATATGCAATACCCTGGATGGTATTGTTTTGAACGGAACTGGCAGTAGTGGAGCCTACGTTAAGGTAGATACCCCTGAAAGTGTGGTTGAAATCAGCGCTTACCGTCCATGTTCCGGTATGGTTCGGCGCAGTTCCTCCGATAAAATTATCTGAAATAGTGAAATTATTTCCCGAAGTATTATCAACCCGGATAAAATAATGGGAATAGCCTCCTGCAGGCGCTACCGGGGTTGTTTCGTAAAAATTATTGCCGGTGATAACCCAGTCTGTTGAAAATGAGGTTATGAATATTCCGTTTGAAGTTGAATTGCTTTTAAAGAAATTATAAATGTTGCAGTTGAAAACAGTATCATTCTTGTTTTCATATCCGGCAGATCCGAGTGAATAAACTACCCTGTAAGGCCTGTTTGCATCCTGGGTAAGATCGCAATTGTCAATCCTGTTTCCGCTGTTGCCATTGCCTGCCGATGAAGTAGAAAAAACGATAATTCCGCCATTTAAATTATCTAATGCAGATGCTTTAACAGTACAATATTTTATCTTGTTGTTTTCTGCCGAATTGATAAATCTGATCGCCGAAATGTTCGATCCATTGCCTACACTGGCATAAGTATTCACGATAGTCAGATCTTTAGAACCAGTTTGGTTCACCCTCCCGTCAATGGTTACCTTATCTGCACCGTTCAAATCAACAAGCGGCCCGGCAATTGCCCCGCTGATGGTGAGACCTGTCACTGTGGGGTAAATGTTGATAGCGGTATAGCTCGAGATGTTTGGGTATGACCCGCTTCCGCTGGCATTAAGTACTGCGCTGGCAATTTCATTGGTACCGGCATTGATTTTTACCGTTATAACTCCCTGGTGCGTACCCAGATTGATGGCGTCGAAAGCCGCTTTTAACGTTAGATAAACCGTTGGACCTGCTGTTCCGAGGGTGGCTGTCACCACCACAGGGTCGGTGTAAGACAACGAGTAATCCCCGCGACCAACGCCGCCAAAATGCTGCGCCATTGAAATGATCGGAAGTAAAAGTAACATGACAAGGGTAAGTTTCATCTTTTTCATGGTTGATAATTTTGCATTGTTATTGTTTTCTTATTAAATCTCGATCAGCGAGAGACCTTCCAGGCTTTAAAAACCTGGAAGGTTTATTCTGTTGGCTAAATTTTATTATGCACCAAAACGCCATTGGCAAAATAGCAGTTGGTTTGGTTTACCTCTTTTGAAGCGCTGTAAGCTGCCGGATCAACGCAACTCCATCCTTTGCCAATCACCCAATAGGGATGATTTTTAGTATTCGTATTGGTTTTCCCATTGCTGAAAGTGATTTTTGTAAGATTGCCGGCTGGCGGGTTGGCAAAAGTATTTGTAACAGTTTCCGTAACGATTTCCATGGTTTCGGTATTTACCGATTTCACCTCGTCGCCAACCAAAACATCCTCAATATTCTTAACTGAACCATCAGCCATGCTTATTTGAGTTCCGGCAATAAAGCAGCCAGGTGTAGTAAAACTAACCTCGTTGCCGTAACTCGTACTTGCGCTGTTGGTGGCATACGCCCGTACATAATATTTGGTGTTTGCTGTAAGGCTGGACAAATTGCTGGTAAATACACCTGTGGTTCCTGTTTCGGTGGTATGCAAGCCTGTCGCAATCGGGTTTGTTTCCGTACTCCAGCAAACACCCCGTGCAGTAATGGTACTCCCGCCATCATCGGTCACATTGCCGCCGGAAGCGGCAGTTATGTTTGTAATAGCCGTAACCGCAGTGGTGGTAAGGGTTGGGGATAAGTCTTTCACGCAGCGGGCGGAGAAGCCAAACGTCTTGTAGTTGGTGTTTATGGCGCAGTACCAGCCACCGAGGTTCAGACTCCAACTGGCGGAGGCGTCGTACTGCGTGCTACTCCAGTAGGAGCCGTAGTAGCCGCGATCGCTCAGCGAGCCACCGATGCGGCTCAGTGTCCCGGCAGCATGGAGTTTTAATACTGATGCGTACGTGTCATTATAATTGTTCCATAAAGCGTCTGCGGAATTCCATTCTGTAGTGGTCGGGATGCGCCAGCCAGCGCCAAGTTCAAGGGTGCAAGGATCTTTGACAGCTTCCCATGTTGAAGATAAACCATCTGGTGTGGTATTCCATGCCGGCGATGACGGGATAAAACAAACGCTTCCATTTGCGCAATCTGCTTTATATCCCTGTTTCCGGTTAAATTGCCAGTACCAGCCGGCAGATGCTTCGGTTGCATCGTCAACGGCGCTTGCCTGGTTGGTGGCGCCCAGGTTCTGGGTAATAGCGCATTTTGTACCGCCAAACAGTGTGGTGGAAACCGTGCCGTAGGTTACCGATTTATCAACCGGGGCAACACCGCCGGAGGCAACATGGTTAATGGTGATGGTTGAAATGCCGCACATAAATGGTGGCTGGGAACGTACAGCACGGAAACCGCTGTAGTCGTGCCTACCTATGTAAGTGTAGGCAGCGTCGAGGCGGTCGGACGCGCGCATGTACACGGCATCATTGCCCCAGCTGCCGCCCCGGTAACCGGATCCGTCGGCACCAGTAACTTCATCACCGGAAAGTCCCGGCCAGGCGGTAACATCGGCATGGCCGGCTGTACTCAGTGCCCCATTGCCATGAAGTCCGGTAAAGGCGCGACCCTCGGGTTTGCCCACCGTCACTGCCCGTTCCCAAAGGTTGCCGCTCATCTCCATGATGCCATAATAGCTGGCACCAGCGGTGATGCGACCAGTATTGGAGCCATTCGCTGCAAATATCCCGACACGCAGCGGGCCATTAACATCGGTGTTTGTTATAACATAACCTGCATTCCCGGCCGTTGTGCTGAAATTGGTGGCTATGCCCTCGTTCGCTTCAAAGTCATTGCTCAGGGTGTATGTGCTGGCTGCCACTGTTGCAGTTCCCCATGCATATTCGTTGGCTACCGGCGTGGCGGTGCCACGGCAGGCTTTTTCGTATTCAAGCTCGGTCATCGGGCGCAGTCCTGCCCAGTCGCTGTAGGCAGCGCCATCCATCCAGGTCAGGAAGTTGCAGGCTACATAAGGATTGGTGGTAGCATAGCTTCCAACAGCGCCACCGGTGATTTCATACCTGTAACCCGGGTTTGGTTTATCATATTTTCGGGCGGTTGCCTGGGTTTGTGTAAGCGTATTTAAAAAATCAACATACTGCTGCTGGCTGATTTCGTATTTCTGGCAGTAAAAACTACCATAACCTTTGGGAAAGGCTGCCGGTATCGGTCCACTCCTGTCACCTCCATTATAATTATTGGGATAGGAAAGGTAATCTGCAGTTGTACCCACATTAATGGCATTTTCTGAAGTAATCTGAAAGGCATTGGTTGTAGTGGGATATTTGAAAAAAGCATCATATTCCGTTCCTCCGCTGCCCACTTTAAACGCACCCTGCGGCACATACACCATTTCGATGGCGAAAACCTTTATTTCAACCTGGTCTCCATCGGTCACACCGTTGGCGCCATAATTCCAACGGAGTTGAACCCCTGTTTTGGTAAAGGCGCTTGAAGCGCCGTATGCCGAGCGGTAAATAAATGCGCCAAGCCCCGGGTTGGTAGCGGCATTAAATGCTGCGCCGGGGGTAAGCAAACCTATATCAATGGCGCTTCCAGAAGGCGCTGTGTTACCTGAATTATTGAGCCAGGCATGTTGCCAGGCTCCGCCGGCTACCCGGTATTTCACAAAAACCCAGGCGGCGTCCCAGTTGCTTTCGTTTGTAGAGGTGCGCCAAGAGTTTTCCCATGAGACGTCGAATTGTACTAACGTGAAATGATCCGTTGTGTTTTTGCCTGTGAGGCTCAGGTTGCTGATGGAAATATTGTTGGCATAAAGCATGGCAGGTAGCCATAGCAGGCACATCATCACAAGGACTACTTTAAAAAGTAAATTTTTCAGCATAATGATTTTGGGTTAGTGATTGTTAATAAACATATTTGAGACGACGCTTTTTGTCGCACTTTCTACAAATCAATTATTTCATCAGGGCTTAAACCGGTTTCTTTGCCAATTTCCACAGCGCTCGCGCCATTCTGTTTCATATAAGTTGCCAGTTTTATTGCAAGGGATACTTTTTGAAATCTTTCCAACTGTTCTCTTTTTTCTGCTTCCTGTTCTCTTTTTTCTGATTCAGCTAATAGCTTTATATGCTTTGCTTCCTGCTGTCCAAAAATGTAATCAAGTTGTTCTTCTGCTTCAAGGTTACGTCGGAACTTTTCATCCAATAAAGGACTTTGCAAGTAATTCGCAATATCCATGAACTCTTTGGGAATTTCCTGTAAATCTATGATGTAGCCCTCTTCGGTGCACCATGCCTGGTTGAACAATACCAGAAGTTTTTCAAGCCGTGTGCGCCTTTTTTCAGGCAGACGCCTTATCTGAATAATATGCGACTGATGAGTAAGATGTTCGATGAAAAAACTTTTTACCTCGATTTTTTCCTTGCTTACCGCGTTTATTATGTCGCGGTTAACCGTGACAGCCATGTAAGGTAAATCGTTCAATGGGTAGCCCAAAATGTAAATGGTAATAATCGGGTAAGGACTCTCGTACTCAACAACGGGTTCGTCAACCTTGTTCTTCGCTTTAGGTCTGGACATATAGTTGGCTCCCAAATAGTTCCTGAAACGTTGAATGTCAGTTGAAAACTTCGATTTCTGAAGCTCGATTAAAACGGTTTTCCTGGAGCCATCCGCTTCTTTAATTTTTGCCTTAAAGTCGAGCCTGAATAATGACAACTTTTGGGTTGCAAAAGCATAAGGAAGGACGGTTTCCTGATTCTCAAGGATTACTTCTTCCACCACAACATCCAAAATAACCGACAGTACCTTTTTCGCGAATTTGTTGTTCTCCATCAGGTATTTGAAGGCTTTGTCGTAAAGTGGGTTTATGATTTTCATGGTGTGTTAATTTGACTGTTAATAATCAGTGTAAGCACAAAAGTACTAATAAACCTTTGAGGATGAATTTTTTTGTGGTTTTGACAATTTAGGTTTGGAATCGGATATTCATATAAAATTAACTTTACACCCTCGATCAACAGGACGATTAAGGAAACAACATGAGACTTATTGAATTTGTATCCTGCTTTTTCAATTTTTACTATACCTTTACTATCCAATTCGCCTTTTAAAAAGAGTTGCAATACTTAAAACCTTATCCTATGAACGCCAGGAGACAAAAAAGACCAGAAACCGTAAAAGAAAAAGCAATTTCAAAAACTGATTCAAATCAATTTCCCATCGTTGGTATTGGCGCTTCGGCAGGCGGACTTGAAGCGTTGGAACTGTTTTTTGGAAATATGCTCAAAGACAACGGTATGGCATTCGTGGTTATTCAACACCTCGACCCTAACCACGTTGGCATTATGCCCGAACTTTTGCAACGAATTACCTCTATGAAGGTATTTCAGGCAACCGACAGGCTAAAAGTGAAGCCAAACTGCGTTTATGTAATTCCGCCCAATAAAAGCCTTTCATTGCTGAATGGCGCGCTACATTTGTTCGACCCGGTTGAGTCGCGCGGCTTACGTTTACCTGTAGATATTTTCTTCCGTTCCCTTGCCGAAGATATGCAGGAAAAAAGCATCGGAATTATTCTTTCGGGAATGGGCTCCGATGGCAGTCTTGGACTTAAAGCCATTAAAGAAAAGAACGGCATCGTACTCGTGCAGGACCCTTCCACCGCAAAATTCGATGGTATGCCACGTAGCGCCACCGAAGCGGTAATTGCCGATATTGTTGCGCCCGCAGAGGAACTGCCAGCCAAACTAATCGCCTACCTAAAGTTTATCCCCACGGTTAAAACCGGTCCCGATATAGATATTAAAAACAAAAGCAATCTCGATAAAATTATTACTTTGATTCGCGAACAATCGGGTCACGACTTTTCACTATATAAGAAAAATACTTTGTTTCGTCGAATCGAAAGGCGCAAGGGCGTTCACCAGATTGACAAAATACACAACTATGTCCGCTTCTTGCAGGAAAATCCCAAAGAGGTAGAAATACTTTTCAAAGAGCTGCTGATTGGCGTTACCAGTTTTTTTCGAGATACCGCCGTTTGGGAAATGCTCAAAGAAAATGTACTTCCCGCCCTACTGGAAGAGTTGCCCGACGGACATGTGCTTCGCGCCTGGGTACCTGGATGCTCAACAGGAGAGGAGGCTTATTCGTTGGCAATGGTTTTTAAAGAAGCAATGGATAAGATCAAACAACATAAAAACTTAACGTTGCAGATATTTGCTACCGATCTCGATCATGAAGCAATCGAAAAAGCCCGTAAAGGTTTTTTCGCATCAAACATTGCCGCCGATGTTTCGCCCGATCGCATGAACCGGTTTTTTTCCGAAGAAGCTGAAGGCTACCGCGTGAATACAGTAATCCGCGAAATGGTCGTGTTTGCTACTCAAAACGCAATCAAAGACCCGCCATTTACCAAGCTCGACATTCTTTCGTGCCGAAATATGCTCATTTATATGGAGCCTGAATTGCAGAAAAAATTGATGGCGCTGTTTAACTATAGTCTTAATCCCGGTGGAATTATGATACTTGGCACCGCCGAAACACTGGGAATCCAAAATGTGGGTTTCAAAGAACTCGAAGTCAAATTAAAAATTTTCCAACGCGCTGCAACTGTCCCGTCAACTGAACTTGTTGACTTTCCAAGCGCTTTTTACCATAACAGATCTGGAACTCCTTTAAAAAAGACTACCACAAAAGTTGTTGAAAACATCCAGTTTTTTGCCGATCAGATATTGCTTCAACGCTTCGCGCCTGCCAGCGTACTTTTAAACAGCGCTGGCGATATACTCTACATCACAGGCCGTACCGGAAAATACCTTGAACCTGTTGCCGGTAAAGCAAACTGGAACATTCATGCTATGGCGCGCGAAGGCTTGCGCCACGAATTGCCGGGCGCATTCCGTAAAGCCATGCAAAATTTTGGACCGATAGTTCTGCGTAATATTAAAATAGGAACCAACGGAGGCGCTCATTTTGTGGATGTTACTATTCAACGCATCGAAAATCCCCATGCCATAAAAGGTATGATTATGGTAGTTTTTTCCGATGTTCCGGCTGTCATTGAAAATGATTTATTAAATCAAAAAACAGGAAAACGAACTTCTACCGGGCGACAAAAGGAGCTTGAAATTGAACTCCAAAGAAGTTATGAAGATTTGCAAAGCACTCGCGAAGAGATGCAAACATCGCAGGAAGAGCTTAAATCAACCAATGAAGAACTGCAATCAACCAACGAAGAACTGCAATCAACCAACGAAGAACTTACAACATCAAAAGAAGAGATGCAGAGCCTCAACGAAGAGCTGCAAACAGTAAATTGTGAACTTCAAAGCAAGGTGAGTGATTTTGTAAGGGCTAACGACGATATGAAAAACCTGCTGAATAGTACAGAAATTGCGACGCTTTTCCTCGACAAGGAGCTGAACATCCGCAGGTTCACCGACCAGGTTACCAAAATTGTCAAGCTGCGTAATACAGATATTGGTCGTCCCTTTACCGACATCGTAACCGATTTGCAGTATTCCGAAATTGGAAGACATGCATTGCAGGTAATTAAAACCTTGGTTTTTACCGAAACGGCGGCAGAAACTCACGACAGAAGATGGTTTAATGTAAGAATTATGCCATACCGCACCCTCGACGACCGCATAGACGGACTTGTGATGACATTTACCGACATAACCGAAGCCAAAAGGTTGGAGGCGGAACTGAAAAAGGCAAATGAGGCGCTGGTTGAGTCAAGGAAAAGGTTATAAAACTTCGCTTTATGGACAGAAATATGAAGCCACGAAGTGCGAGATTTCAATAACCGTGGGTGAAGCCTACGGCTATGGTAAGTCAATACCAACACCAGCCCTGAAAGGGCGGTATTAAAAAGTCTCGTGAATAAAGTATCGCCCTTTCAGGGCTCGCGGCGTCAATGCTGCATGGTTTCCATGGGCTTCACACATGGTTATTGATGTTTCGCCATCGTGGCTGATTGCTGACCAACGGTTCTCCTGTAAGATACCACTCAATAAATAGTAAAATAAAATCTTCAGATTTGAGCCTACTCCTAAAAGGAAACAATTTGGACTAAAGTCCAGTAACTATCTGTTTATCAATTGCCACGACCTTAAGGTCGTGGCAATTCAAGTTGCTGATATACCGGGCTTTAGCCAAACTTTGATTTTTCTAACCACTTTTCGGAGTGGACTCAATTTTAATGTTTTACGTGTTGTAGAAGGAATTAAAAGATTGGTTAACAAACTTTTGCTTTGCGGCTCTCTGCGTAAAAACTCAGCGGTTCTCTGCGGTTAAGTTTTTTTTACCGCAGAGGACCGCAAAGAAGGCGCAAAGAACCGCAGAGTAGCTAAATAATAATTAGGTACACAAGCGGATAATCATATTTTTTAAAATTTGGGGTTGATTGGCAGTCGTTTTTGTAAAGATGGCGGTTCTCACTCTTTGATACAGCGCAGCGGCAAGCCGGCTGCCTTGTAGCCGTTGAGCGTCTCGCTTATTTCACTTCTGAAGTATATGAACCAGCCGTAAACATCGTTAAATTGCGCAATACTCCAATAGCCCCCGCTTATGCCACGATTGGTAAGCAACCCATCGCTTGAGAAGAGGTAGCCGGCCGCATGCATTTTTAACCCGGAGGTCCACGGTCCGTTCCAGTTAATCCAGCCTCCACTCGCATCTACATTGGTCCATTCGGTAGAGGTAGGAATACGCCAGCCATTGCCAAGCTCAAGTGTACAAGGGTCATTGGCGCTCTGCCAGTCAAGGTTTTCAATTATTGGGGTTATCCAGGCGGTATTGGGTGTTCGGGTAATGCCATTATGCTTATACCCCTGCTTACGGTTAAACTGCCAGTACCAGCCTGCCGAGGCTTCTGTAGTATCGTCAACAACCATTGCCTGGCGTGAGGCGCCAAGGTTACTGGTAATCCAGCATTTTGAAGGTTCTCCGGGGATATTGTTAACTGTTCCATAAATAACTGTTTTAGAAACCGGGGCAATTGCTCCAGCCGAATGGTTAATTGTGATGGAAGAACCACAGGAAGAACAAGCAGAGGTTGTTTGAGTCAATGATACCGGTGTGGAATACCCGCAGCTTTTGTACGCCCAGACATATCGTTGGTAAACCATGTTACATGTCAGCCCCGTTTCTGTTTTTGTTATTGCCATTCCCATATCGGTAGCTGTCGAATAATCATCCACCATATTCCACTTGTAACCGGTGGCGCCGATAACGGAATTCCAGTTCCATACGATCTGGGTTGGCGATGCAACGTTTGTACCTGCTGTTGTTGAATTAATGAAGGCGCTTAATGTTGCCTCAGTCAATGCAGTGACTATTGAACTTCCACATTCGTTATATGCCCATACAAATCGGGTGTAAGCAGTATTACATGTCAGTCCGGTTTCGGCAATTAAAAGAGATGTTCCCATGTCAATAGCGGTGGAAAAATCATTGGAGGGGCTCCATTTGTAACCGGTGGCGCCTGCAACTGAATTCCATTTCCAAACAATCTGATTCATCGAAGGAATGTGCGTTCCCGCAACGGGGGCATTAACAACGATGCCGGTAGTTGTTCCAGATAATATGGTAGCCGGCGACTGCCCGCAAGCGTTATATGCCCATACATACCGCGTGTATGGGGTCATACAGGAAAGCCCCGTTTCGGTGTGGGAGGTACTTAAGGGTGTGGCTGAGAGCTATCGGCGTTTATGCCTACCTGCGCCATGAGCTGAACCGTAGCAAAAAAAACAGTTACAAAAAAATAAAATCTCTTTTTCATAATACAATTGTTATGTGCAATGCTGTGCCGAAACTGAACATTTTACAAAATTAACTTACTTTAAAAAATAATCGTTTTTTTACCTATATTTGCAATTATGAATATAGAAGACAAAAACAAATATAAATTAGAATTTAAAAAAGAGCTTGATAAGTTTGCAGACAAACTTGAGAAATATGTCTCGACTGAGAATGGAGACTGGTCTGTAAAGGGTTTTATTGATGTTTACAAAAATATTTATACTATTTCTTCTGACACGAAAATAGTTTCAAAAATACTTGAGATACACATTTTTCCTCAAATCTTGCAATTTGCTGATAGTATAGGTTATAAAATTATTTTAGCAGAGAAACAAAATTGGTATCCAGATTTGACTTTCATTAATAAGAAAAATGAAGAAGTGAAATTTGCAGTTGATATTAAAACGACTTTTAGAAGAAATGAAAAAACTGCTGGTTTCACACTAGGCAGTCATGGTAGTTATTTCAAGGAGCGCGATAAAGACAAGAATATTCAATTTCCATACAATCTATATACAGGTCATTATTGTTTGGGTGTTATTTACACAAGAACAGACTTAAGCGACGACCTATCAGAAACCGAAATTTACCAGGTTCAAGAACTCCAAGAAGAATATGAACCTCAAATCACAAAAGTGGGGGAGCGAGAAGTTACAACTGTTAAAAACCTCAAATCTATAACTTCAGTAATTAAAGACTTTGATTTTTTTGCTGCTGAAAAATGGAAAATTGCAAGTGATAAACAAGGTTCTGGAAATACTGCAAACATTGGTTCTATATTTGATATTGCCGACCTTAAAAATGAAAATGGAATTTTTAGCCAATTAGGTGAGGAATGGTTTGATGAGTATTGGATTAATCACGGTTCTGCTACATTAATTCGAGATGGCAAACCAATCAAAATAACAACGCTTAAAGATTTCTTGGAATTTAAAGGCAAAACAGATTTGTGGGAGAAGATAGTTTTAAAAACCTCTAAAAAGTTAATAAAATGAGAGTATTTGTCCCACCTATAAAAAGTCAGGGTATTAAAACAAAGTTGGTTCCATGGATTATGGAGCTTGCTCCTAAAGTAAAAGGTAAATGGATAGAACCATTTTTAGGAACTGGAGTTGTTGCTTTTAATTCAGGTTATAAAAAAGCTATTCTTAATGATACGAATCCACATATAATAAATTTCTATAAAGGAGTTCAACAAAACATTATTACTCCACCTTTAATGAAAAACTATCTTGAACAAGAAGGCGGAATTTTAAGCAAAGCAAACAACAATGGATATGAGCATTATTTAAAAGTTAGAATGCGTTTTAATAGTGGTGAGTTTTCTCCTTACGATTTTATTTTTCTTTCTCGTGCTGGATTTAATGGGATGATGAGATTTGGAAGTAAAGGGAATTGGAATATACCTTTTTGCAAGAAACCGGATAGATTTGCACAAGCATATATAACCAAAATTACAAATCAACTTTCGACAGTTTCGCAAGTTATTCAAGAAGAGCCTGATTGGATTTTTTATAATAAATCATTTGCAGATATTATTCCGCTTGCTACAGAAAATGATATTATTTATTGCGACCCACCTTATTTTGGAAGACACGTTGACTACTATAACGGATGGAAGGAGCAAGACGAAGAAAATTTATTTTATTTACTAAGCAAAACAAAGGCAAAGTTCATTCTGTCGACTTGGCATCACAACGATTGGCGAGAAAATGAAATGATAAATAAGTTTTGGAATAAATTTAACATTGTTACAAAAGACCATTTTTATCATAATGGGGGGAGTATTGAAAATAGAAGAACTATTGTGGAAGCACTAGTTTGCAATTTTGAAACCAACCATATTGACAAGCATAATCATGAGAGGTTAGTGAAAGCACGAATTGAGCAATTGAAAATTTTTGAAACGACTGAGGAAATAAAGCACTGCACATAACAAGCGGTTTAAAGAACCACCTGGTTCTACCTCCGTTGATAGCGACGCACGTTTGGAAAGTTCATTTCTTTTTGGTACTTTTGTCTGTAAACACCGGTGGCTCTTTAAACCGCCGACCGTTTAAAGGGTGAATAAAAAAAAAAGGCGTGAACCTCCGCTATTTTCAGCTCATAGAGGTACCGCCAAGCACCCGAAAGGACCGAAATAGCAAAAGGAACACACCCATTGGGTGCGTCCGCTAAGCTATTTCTCCCTTTCATTAGATAATTTGGCGGTTCTCTATGAGAGAAATAATAGCAACGCAATATTTAATATATGTTTAAGAACAATGATCTGGTTAAAACAGGTTGCCGGAACCTATCGTGCAGAACGACATTTCAGGCTGAACCAGTTTTTTCCTTAACAAACAGACGACAGTTTTTTAAAACTGCATGATTTTCAGAAAAATATTTAATTGAAACCGGATTTTGTACTCAAAACGGGATAAAACGGAACATTATAAAAATTCCAGGTTCCAGGTGTTTATTCCTGTGAAAGTGTACCACCTATTCCTGTCGAAAGTGTACCACTTTCCCCATGGTGGATTTGCTGTTCAAATTTACAATTTATTTTCGATTTTTCTCCTTCTGAGTGACTCG
>JAPLDO010000177.1 GCA_026391715.1 Bacteroidota bacterium | reverse complement strand
CGCCCCGGTAAGTTTTGGTAACGATACCATTGTCCGGTTGCTGTTCAGTGGTATAACAGGGTATAGCAATCTAAGCTGGGATGTGGGAACCCCCGGAAATTGTGAATATTCAGATGTTGATGGAACACTGTTTACAACCGTTTTTACTAATGGAAGCGCCACAATTTATACCATTCCATCGGTTGTCGGCAATCCGGCTAATGTAACTATCGCCAATGGACAGAACACAACCTTCTCGATAGCGCCTTCAGGTTCGGGACTTTCCTTCCAATGGCAGATTAGCGCGAACGGCGGAACTACATGGACAGATATGACTAACGGCGGGTTTTATTCCAATGTAACCGGCACGGTTTTATATGTTAATGGCTCTCAGCTAAGCCTCAGTGGAAACCAATACAGATGCAGGGTTAGCGGGTATTGTGTCCCGGTAGTCTATTCCGGTTCCGCGACGTTAATTGTATTGCCGAACATCATTACAACCTGTCAGACTGTTTCGAATTGCCCTGGATCCACAGTGGTTTCCGTAAATGTAACAGATTTTATCGGAGTTGGCGCTTTTTCGCTAACGCTTAATTTCAACCCGTCAATTCTATCATATAGCGGTTATCAGAACCTTAACCCGGAAATTACCGGAGGTGGTTTTGTAAACAATTCGGTTGCAGGAAAGGTTTACATTTCATGGTCAGGCAATGCTCCATCCACAATTTCTTCAGGAGGTACTCTGATCGAGCTTAAATTCGTCGGAATAACAGGAACATCTTCTCTCAACTGGGATTTACAGACGCCTGGGAATTGCGAATACAGCGACAACAGCGGGCTTATCATATTTTCAACCTGGAATAACGGGAATGTAACAATCTTTCAATCGCCTGCCATTACGAGTCAACCGGTTAACGCTTCAACCTATTCGGAAGGTAACGCTTACTTCTCAGTAGGCGCTGCCGGATTGGGACTAAATTACCAGTGGCAGAAAAGTTCCGACGGAGGTTTTATCTGGTCAGATATTACAAATACAACTCCTTACTCAGGCGCTAACGCCGCTACGCTTTCAATAATTCCCGCCACAACTCTGTTGAATGGATACCATTATCGCTGCAATGTTTCAGGCACATGCACACCCTCAGTATTTTCCGGTTCGGCTATATTAACGGTAACACCTGCAGGTATTACAACTACGCCTGCCAATGTCACCAATTCCTGCACTGGGAATCTTAATATCCCTCTGAATGTTACAAACTTTAGCAATATTGGAAGTATTTCTCTCACCCTGCTCTTTGATACGACAAAAATGACTTACGATGGCTTCCAATCGGTTAACAGCGCACTGGCTTCCGGAATTCTGGTGGTGAACCGTAATAAAAATAAAGTCATAATGTCATGGGCGTCAGGAACCGCTGCCAACATCGGAACAGGAACGCTTATCAATTACAGGTTTAAAGCCAATGCCGGTATTTCGACTACTCTATCGTGGGACTCACAAACGCCTGGCAGTTGCGAGTACAGCGACATCAACGGGAACATTATAACATCATTTTACGCCAATTCAACAATCTCGGTCGTTGCTGACGCTTTGATGGTTGATGCCGGAACTGATATTGCCATGACCTTCCCACCTGTTCAGCTCAATGGCTCCGCCACCGGCGGAACATCTCCCTATTCGTGGCAATGGTTTCCGTCAACCTGGCTGACAAACCCGGAAATTGCTAATCCGTTTGCCTCACCTCACCAAACTACAGAATACTTTTTAACTGTTACCGGAAATAACGGTTGTATCGCATCCGACCCGGTAACAGTAGCTGTTGTGGTTCCTTCTGTATTAAGCCTGCATAATATTACTGTTGCCAGTGGGGAAATATATTGCTACAATGCCACTCAGACTATTTCCGTTGCAGGTGGCGGAACGACTTTCGTGGTGCAGAATGGCGGCAGCGCTACACTGATCGCCGGACAGAAAATCAATTTTCTATCCGGAACAAAAATTATTCCCGGAGGATATATGCATGCCTTTATAACAACCAATGGACAGTATTGTTATGGACAACTTCCAACGATTGGCAAAAGTGTAATAAGTGAAGCGAATTGCTCTATACCGGGCAGTCCTTTATTTACAGTTTTTCCAAATCCTACTTCTGGAACAGTGACGCTCGAACTATCAAAGGAAACCGGTAGCGAACCAGTTTATGCCGAATTGTTGGGAATGCGCGGCGAAAAAATTGCCGGCGTAAGGTTATCCGGATTGCGCACGCATGAGTTCTCACTTTCCGGAAAATCAGCCGGAATGTACTTTATTCGTATAATTTGCGGCAACATGACGGTAACTAAAAAAATCATTAAATATTAAAATGTGTTGAATTAAAACCGATGTCAGAAAGGTTTGACCCATATTCGGGAATCACCTCGCAAAACCCCCTGGAAATTTAAAAAAATTCCAGGGGGTTTTTTATGCTCCTCCACCTGGGGCTGAAAAAATCTTCACCACAATTGATTTATATGCCGGAGTCATGCAACTTTCATCAACCTCGTTTATAGAAGTCAGCGCGTTGGCTTCAGGAAAGTAAATCGCTGCGCAACGCTTCGCAATTTTGTGAGGAACTGCAAAATAGTTGGATAAACTTCTTTCATGCCCATCATAGTAACTATGAATATTTACAAGCTGTCCGGGAGCAAGGTTCGAAGAATGCATGTCTTCGGGGTTTAGAAATACAACTTTTCTCTCATTTTTGATTCCGCGGTATCTGTCGTTCATGCCAAATACCGAGGTGTTAAACTGGTCGTGACTTCTAACCGACATGAGTAAAAACTCATCGTCTTCCAAAAGAACATGATTTAACGGATTGATTGAAAACATGGCTGCGCCGGTTTTCGTGTTAAAAATCTTCTGCTTCGCAGGATTGTTCATACGGTAAATCCTGTTTTCATCTTTGATTTCACCGAGAATACCAAATTCAGGAATGACGCCGGCAATATGTTCCCTGATAAGCGGATAGTTTTTTGAAAATAATTTCCAGGGGATGGAGCTATTGTAATCTCCAAAGATTTGTGCGGCGATCATGGCAATAATCTGAACCTCGCTTAACAATTTATCAGAAACCGGAGCGACGCATCCTCTGGAAAGTCTGACAACTCCGGATAAATCTTCATAAGTAACCGATTGCAATCGTCCGTCGGCAATATCTTTTTCGGTTCGTCCGAGGCATGGAAGGATGATAGCAGTTTTACCGGTAATAAAATGGGTTTTGTTGAGTTTTGTCGAAATCATTACCGTAAGGTCGCAACGGTTGAATGCGGTTTTGGTATATTCATTATCCGGCGCGGCAACCGCAGGATTTCCGCCAAGCGAAATAAATACCTTTACTTTGTTTTCGAACATAGCCCTGATTGCCGACACTGTATCCAACCCTCGCTTGCGTGAAGGTTCAATTTCATAATGTTGAGATAACCGGTCAAGAAATTGGTTTGTAATATTGGTATTGACGCCCATGGTTTTGTTGCCCTGCACATTGCTGTGACCTCTTACCGGGCAAAGACCTGCGCCGGGCTTGCCAATGTTTCCGCGTAAAAGCATAAGGTTTACGATTTCCCGGATGGTTGCCACCGCATTTTTATGATGTGTTATACCGAGACACCATGAGACAATAACACGATTGGAAGACAGATATATTTTTGCAGCCTCTTCAATCGTGGTTTTTTGAACGCCGCTTCCTGCAACAATTTCATCCCAGTTGGCAGCAGTTGTCTGTTCTTTGAGTTCCTCATATCCTGCGGTATAATCCGAAATAAATTTTCGATCAATAATTCCTTCGGAAGACTTTTGTTCCTCTTCAAAAATATATTTGATTATTCCTTTTACAAAAGCAAGATCCCCATTTATCACAGGCTGAACATATAAATGTGCAATCCGGGTGGCTTGTTCTTTTTTGATTGAAATATTCTGAGGATTTCTGAACCTGACAAGACCTGGTTCAATCATAGGGTTCACCACAACAATTCTGCATCCCTTTTTTACTGTGTTTTCCAACGATTTCATCATCCTCGGATGGTTCGACGCCGGATTATGCCCGAAAATAAAAATTGAATCAGCCTTTTCAAAATCATCAAGATCAACAGTTCCCTTAGAAGAACCAAGCGTTTGGAGCAAAGCTGTCCCGGATGGATCGTGGCATAGGTTTGAACTTCCGGGAAGATTATTGGTTCCGTAATTTCTGGCAAGCAGTTGAAAAAGAAATGACGATTCATTGCTCGCTTTCCCCGAAGTATAAAAAACCGCCTTATCGGGATCATTCAAACCGGCAAGGTTTTCGGCTATCGCTTTAAATGCTTCGGTAAATGTAACCGGAACATAATGGTTTGAACCTTCGCGTAAAATCATTGGGCTAATCAGCCTGCCCTGCTGTTCCAGCCAGAAATCTGATTGCCGCTGAAGTTCATCCACCGTCCATTTTTCAAAAAAACCGTTTGATACCGTTGCGTCGGTAGCTTCACCTGCAATTGATTTCATGCCGTTTTCGCAAAACTCAAATGGCGACCGATGATTGTCGGGATCGGGCCATGAGCAGGATGGACAATCGAATCCGCCTTTCTGATTTACATTACTCATCAAAGTTGTTGCCTTGATTATGCCGGTTTTGCTGAAAATATGCTTCATTGCCGACCTTACAGCAGCCATTCCGCCCGGAATTATTTTTGTGTGATCTTCACTGAAATCAAGTAAAATACCAGCCATTTGCGAAGCAGTCATCTTCTCCATGGTTTTAATTTCCCGCAGGATATTCTGCCCGATCAATTCGAGATTTGATAACAATCCGATCCTTTCGCCCGACTTCTCAAGTTCGGCAGCGCTGAACAAATAGCCGCTAAGGTTGCAAACCTGGATTAAGTTAAGCGTAACCAGGTTTTCGGGATCCGGAATTACATCTTCCAGAACGACCTGCCTGATCTTTTGCCGGATGGCAGTAACCGGTTTCAAATCGCGCTTATAATGCCGGCCATCATCTGTTTCACCCCAGAAAGAGCCTTTTTCAATCAAAACGCCTGATTTTACAAGGTCATTCAAAGCCGATTCAACAATTTCATCCGCATCCAGTTCAACCAATGAAAGAGCTTTGAGAATCGGCAATCTGCCGCCGTTCAGAATAAGTCGGTCCAGTATTTTATCAAGCCAGTTATCGCCAGACTTTTCATTTTTCACCACAAAAATATCATCCAGGTCATTATCAATAATACCCCTGAATGACAATTCAAAAAGAACCGCGCCGGCAATGGCAAGGTTAAATGATTTTTTCGGGATTGGATGAAACCTGCCTGTATCGTCGTTGGTTGCAAGCAGTATTATTTCGTTGATGAATTGCATCATAAAATACTTTTATAAGCCAGGCTATGGGGAAAGCTGTATGGAAGAAATCAAAGGTAGAAAAATTAAAATTCAATGAAAAAGAAATAACCCTAATCTATATTATTCGGGACGTTATCCTGTTTTATCAATGGCGGGTAGTTGAATTGCAACCGGGTTAAATTATGTCATTTTATCGCAAATTCGGCAATGTCGTCAACCATCTTCCGGTTAAAGCCATTTTCCCTGTGCGGTGGTTTTATTGATTTGGTCGAGATAATCTGTTGTCATAAAGCAGTTATAAATGAATTATCTGACGTCTCGTTCGATGGACCGGATAAACAGCAAGTCAATTTTTTCCTGAATATTTATCGTTTCGGCAATTGCCGTTGCAATTTTGCAGTAAGTGGCAGGATCGTTCATTTGTCTACCTTTCCGGTCTTTCAGGTATTTTTCTAATACCTGGTAGCCGCCAATGTGGTATTTCCACATTCCGGGTTCAATGCCCTCAAAATATTTTTTGCCATTGATGAAAACTGAGTTGTTTTTTTCGTCATAAGCAGGCTTTTCAATGACGTCCTCCCCAATACCCCTGAACTTTACGACCGGTTTATCCAATGCCTTGCTTTTAAGCAGGTGCAGTTTGCCA
>JAPLDO010000247.1 GCA_026391715.1 Bacteroidota bacterium | reverse complement strand
ACTTCAAGAATGGCATGACCACCCATCAATTTTGTACCCCGCAACGCCCAGTTTGAAGGATAGGTAGCTTCTTTGTTAAACTCTTCGGGATTCGTGGTTTTTTCAATAATCGGCTCGCCGGTTAAACACGATTCATCAATCTGAAGCGAAATTGCTTCGAGCAATTCACCGTCGGCGGGAACTTCCTCGCCGGTTCCAAGTAAAACGATATCTCCTACTACAATATCCTTCTTGGGAACTTCGCATACATTCCCATTCCGTATTACTTTGATTAATGTATCATCATTTACCTGATTTAGGATGTCAAACTTTTTATTGGCATCCAGTTCGAACCAAAAACCGACGCCGGTGGCGAGCAGTATGGCGCAAAAAATACCTACGGTTTCGGCATAATGATGGCTGACAAATGAGATACCGAGCGAAAGAAAAGCCGCTATCAACAATATTCGGATAATCGGGTCCTCGAATTTTTCAAGGAATAGTTTCCAGATTGGCTCGCGTTCAGGCGGAGTGAGAATATTGTCTCCATGTTTTTTCCTGCTTTCCAGTACCTGTTTATCGGTCAAACCGGCGTAATGCTTTTTGTGTTCCATATTGTTTCAAATTAAGTAAATCGGTCGAGGCTATATGCAGTAAGGGATTGCGGGCTACTTTCCTGTCCAAATACACCGAAGTTTGAGCGGGGCAGAATGCTTGAATTACCTATGAAACTCTTATTGCATTTAGCCTTTGTTACCGCCTGGTGTTCTTTCTTCCAGTCTTGTAAACCATTGTCGTTATTCAGTTTTTTGTCATTGTCATTTTACTTTTTCTTTTCTGTCGGCTCGTGTGTCAGCGTTTTTTATTTTTTTAAAGTGGCGGCAAATTTTTTAAAACAATTTTTCTCGGTGCGTTGGCTTTGAAAGCTCTTTGACAAAGCTTTGGTCTAAGCGTTGGCTCGTGGGGCTTTGGCAATGTGCTTGCAATAGGGTAGGCATTAGTCAAATAATAATTTCTGCTTAATTGTTGAATCCTTCAATGTATATCTTAATGGTTTTTTATTAATTGTTTCAACTTCTTTCTTGCTTTTTAAATAATCTCTTAGTTTCTTTTCCGACCAAGTCAGTTGTAACTTTTTGATTATATCTTTATCAGCATATTCTCCAGTTTTCAATAAGTCCAGGATTTTATTTTCGTAATTCACAATTGGCTCATTCAAACTTAATTGATTTACTTCGGCAAAAGACGGGTTATAATCAATTAATGGATTACCGTTGAAGTCAACCGCTATAGCTCCCTTTTGTATCAACAAATTATTAGCAGTATTTTCATTTGTTTCAGGTTTCCGAACATATATTTTTCTGTTTTTCCTTAAGCCATCAACAACCCCCGACCAAGTGCCGCCTTTATCAGAAGACTCTGCAACATAAATTTCATCAGCAAGTCCGTATATGATTGGATTTCTTGCCATCGCTAATTCTGCTTTCCATGGAGCTTTTGGAAAGAAAGTACTTAAAACTAAAACATCACCATCAACAATTTGCTTATAATACTTTTTGAAACCTGAACCAAAAGTCATAATACCCTGTGGCAATACAATAATGCTTTGTCCTTTGTAATTAATTGCCGAATCCAATGCTTGTTTGTCAACTCCTTTGGCAAAGCCACTTACAACAACTTTATACTCTTTGCTTGCTAACTTGGCAATATTATCTGTAAATTCCAATGATTTGTCAGAGGCATTACGAGAGCCAACAATTGCAATTGATTTTTCTTGCATTATTTGTTTGTTGCCTTTTACATACAAAAGCGCTGGAGCGTGTGCGGCTTTTAGATTTTCTTTAAGAGTTTTTGAATACTCTGGTGAAGTTATCGGGATTAATTCATAGCCCTCATTATTCAATGATTCTGCTAAAAAAGCATTGTTGGCCAATTCAGACTTTGCTTTCTTTAAATCCTCTATTTCCTTATATTCAATACCATATTGATTTTTCCAATCACTTTCAGTTAATTGAAAAAAATCTTCAACCGAGAGTTTTTTCTCATGATAAAATTTTATTATGAGGTTATTAATTTTTAAATGACCCCATCGTGGCAGATGTGCCAATGCTATCCAATATGCTGCTTCTTTGTTCATACTAAATCTCCTCCTACTGTTCTTGCGATTACTAAAGGTGCAATTTTTAAAGCACCTAAATTACTTAAATATCTTCCAATTTCTTTAATAGTTGCACCACTATCAAAAATGTCATCGATTAATAAAATGGTTTTCCCTCTCACTTCATCTGGAGTTTTAATCATAAAAGCATCTTTTACATTGTCCGACTTCAAATAAGCGTTTTCAAATACTTTCTGCTCACTTGTTGCTCTTTGCTTTATTAAATTATGTGAAATCGGGAACTTAAATACCTGCGAAACTTTCATAGCAAAATTCTTGACCAAGTCACCCGACTTAGTAGGTGGCACATACAGAATTATATCAAATTTTTCCTGACCAAACTTTTTCCGATATGCTTTTAAGATTAGTTTTAACAGAAAATCAGGAAAATCACCACCATTTTCGTATTTGCTACGATGCAATGCACTTCCTACATTTGAAACACCGTAATAGGAAGCTGCAACCCCATTTATTAAATTTGTTCCTCTTGTTTCAACTTCAAGGGCAGGAAAATAATCCTCTCGAAATGCTTGTAATTTTTGAGTCCATTCATCATTGACCGAAACAGTAATCTTTTTTAATCCAGTATTATCACAATTAGTAAAAGATTGAGTTGATGAATCGCCCAGATAATCGCATAAGTATTTCATACGTGATTGAGTTGTTTCAACATATTCAATCATCTTATCCAAATCACGAGTTTTACTTGCACGTAATTCTTCAAATGCTTTTGTATTGAGTTGTGGTGCCCCAGTAATGTATTCAAACTTTTTACCTCTACCTACTGTAACTTCACGAATGATTTTTTGCTCCATCAAGTCAGCTTTGATAACTCTAATTTGATTCTGCTTTAAATTTGTCCTCCTCATTAAATCGCGTTCACCTAACATTTCATTTTTAACAGCAGTAATAACTTTCTCATATTTTGAAATTGATGGCCTTCCACCTTCAATAAAAGCTTCAGGAAGTTTTTTGTCTTCAGGATTGTAAAAAAGAATTATGTAAGAGGGCTGGTTGTCTCTACCTGCTCTACCAATTTCCTGATAATAGTGTATTGGCGATTGAGGTATTTGGGTATGAATGATAAAGCGAATATCTGGCTTATCAATTCCCATCCCTAAAGCATTTGTTGAAATCACACACTTCCATTGATTTTTCATTAAACCGTTTTCGATGGCTATTCTTGATTCGGGATCCAGTCCAGCATTATAACCAGTTGAAGATATTTTCAAAAATTCAAACCACTTTGAATATATTTCAGTATCTACCCTTGTACCAGTATATAAAACTCCTGAACCTGACAATTTTTCGAGGTTTTGACCAAGCCAAATTAATTTTTCATCTTCGGAATTGACTTTAATAACAAATAGTTTAAAATTATCTCTCATTAAGTTTCCTCTGATGATTGATAAATTACTGCCCATTTGTTCCGCAATATCCGCTTCAACCTTTTTTGTTGCTGTTGCTGTTGTCGCCAATACAGGTAATCCTTTAGGTAAAAGGGTTACAAGGTTTATTATACGCCTGAATGTTGGTCTAAAATCGTGACCCCAAACTGAAATACAATGTGCTTCATCAACCACTACCATTGAAAGGTTCATCAGGCGGGTTGCTTCAATCCACTCAGAATTTTCCTGTCTTTCGGGTGCTATGTAAAGAATTTTAATTTTACCAGCTTTTGCATCAGTTATAATTTGTGAATTTTCTTCCGGTGTTTGTTCACTATTAACACATTTTGCCGAAATGCCAAGAGAATTAAGTTTCTTGACCTGATCACGCATTAAAGCAATCAAAGGAGAAAAAATTACTGTTGTTCCTTTATGTAAAACTGCTGGAAATTGAAAACATAAGGACTTACCAAATCCCGTTTTTTCAATAAGAAGTACTCTTTCGCCTTTTAGAATTTTTTCAATAGTGATCCATTGTTCATCATAAAAACGGCTCAGTTTAAATGTTCGCTGTAAAACTATTTCAGCTTCTTGTCTAGTCATACTAGTATATTATTTATACCATTCCTTTTTCAATTCATTAATATCAAGATGCTTCCATTCATCTTTCCATAATTCCCAATATGGAATGTCATTAGAAGAAGGGGGCAATTTACATTCATCGATTTGAACGATTGATGGAAGAATTATTGATTCGCCTATCAGCAATGCCTCACCTGCTTTTAGTGAAGGCATTTTATCAATCAATGAACCTAATGTGTCAGGAAGAAGCTTTTTTACATATCCTTGATCATTAGGATTAGTCAAACGCATGGCAATAAAATTATTGCATTGTGAAAATATTGTTTCGGAAATCTCAGAAGGTCTCTGGCTTGCCAATAGAAGCGTTACACCATATTTTCTTCCTTCTTTTGCTATTCGTTCAATTGAGTTTTTCGATGAGCGATATTTTGCAAGTTCACTATTAGGTACATATTTGTGAGCTTCTTCATAGACAAGCAAAAGAGGAATATCATTATTTACTTTTTCAGCAGGATTTTTAGAGTTCCTTAATCGTTTGTAGAAGTAACCATATTCAAAAAGTATTCTTGAAATTAGTGATACTGTAATACTTAAAACTTCGAAAGGTACTCCACTCAAGTCAATTATTGTGACATTGGAGCTTTTACCATCTATGTACCCCATAAGTGTTTTCAAAGTATCTTCAAAAGATTTTGACTTTGATTCAGTGCTGAATAGAAAATTAAGTCTATCCTGATTTATTTTCTCTTGGAAGCGAATAAAGAATTTATCTAAAGTACCATCTGCGTATTCTCCTTTAGTGATATTTTGATTTTTCGTTGGGTAAAATGAAAATTCGCCTTCAAAGTACTTTTTTATTTTTTGTTCGTCTGTTAATAAAATGCCAGAATCTACAGAAGTGCTTGAATCAATGCAAACATAAGACCCATCATTTATCATGAAACGATTAGATGATTTTGAATTCTTTGTTTCCTCCTTTAAATTATAAAGAGCACTCTGAATCTCCTTAATATCAAAATACAATGGAGTATCATAGAATACTTTTGTAAGGGTTGGATTATGTTTTTTCTTATTCTCAGTCACTAATTTTCTAAACACTGAGGACTGGTTATAATTATCTCTTTCGCCTGTATCCAAGAGTATCTCCTCAAGTTCTTCACTATTAAGTAACCAATATGGCAAGTTTAAGTTATCGATCCCGATAAAATTAGCATCTGGGAAAGCAGATTTGTATTCGGAATGAATATCAAATATTACAACATGTGAATTATTTAGAGCAAATTCTCCACTTTTTTCAGAAATTGCCTTTTGAATTATAGTAGCTAAAGTGTGTGATTTACCCGAACCTGTAGAGCCAATTACTGCAATATGTTTATTGAAAAATTTATTGCCGTTTACTGGAATTCGGATATTATGGTTTGCTGATAATGAAGCAAAAGTAAAAACTTCTTTCGGGTCAATACTTTGTTCATATATCTTTTTAATTTCTTCTTCTCTGGCTGGTTCAACTTTCTTAGGTGGAATTGCAATTGAATCACCACCCCGTATAAACTTATTGTCTTTAATTATCCCTAATGGAAATGCCTGAATAAGATGTTTTCTTTCTCCTTTGTCATTGACTTCAATAGAGAAATTTTCAATGATAGCAATTAATACTGCATTATCATTATCGCTAATTCTAAGATATGAACCAACTTTTAATGATTCGCCTGCAATCTGGAAATCTTCAAGACTGTCAACTATTACCTTAACTTTGTCTGGATAAACGGCAATGACTTCAGCATTGATTCTTTCTTGTTCTTCCATTTATATTATTTCTTTAATGTCAATAAATTTCTTGATTTGAATTTTTGTGTGTTTAATAGATGGTTGTTCCAATTCAATGAATGGATTACTAAGGTAAAACTGAAAAACGTATTTTACTTTTTTAATTTCATTGATAATCAATGAGAAGTGATTAAGTTCATTTACAAATTTAAGCTTTATTTGATTAGTGAAATCAGCCTTTCTAATTATTGATTTTGGGCTAAATGCAGAACCAGCAAAATCAAATCCATCTATAATGACAAAGTCTTCATCATACATTTCTCTTTTAAGCTCAATCAATTCATTAATTGGCAAATTGTGAATATAAACGTATGGACAAAACGGTTTAGGCTCTCTTTTAGAAATCTTACTCCACTTCTTTGAAATTATAAACAATAACTCTTTCAATTCTGGTCTGGAATAGCCAAGGTTTGATACTTCAATTAAAAAGAATCTTTCAAAAGGTGACGTATTTAATGCTGAAAAGTATCTTGCTCTTAAATCAGCAAAAAATCTTTTCTCACCTTTGAATTGAATAAACCATTCATTAAAGAGTATCTTTTTGGAATCAATTCGACTTATAAAATCAAGTTTTCTTACTCTTCTATCATTGACATCGCCTTTAATGGCAATTTCTTTAATAACTTTAAGAGAATTATTATAAAAGAAGTGCTCTGCTTCAAAGTCCGTACAGTTAAAACCTAACTTTAAACTTTCAAAAACTTGTTTTAACTGGGTATCATATTCAAGTGCATTTATATTTATTGTAAGCAAAGTTAAAAAGTCATTTAAATCAGCATCGGACAATCCTAAATCTTCATGATGAAAGTATTTGACTTTGTCTTTTGTGTGAGTAAGAAAGTTGTTTTTTAGAAAATCAATATCAATAGGTAAAGTTAATTTGTGCTGCCCACTTTGGTAAAAGCCATATAGATTGTAATTAATTCGGTTTTTTGTATCGTTTTTCATTTCGGAATAATGCGAAAGCATTAACCTAATTGGTTTTGAAATTACTGAGTGATTATATTCGGTTTTCGAGTAATATTTGCACTGAATGGCATTTTCTTCTGTTGCTGTCTTTATGTCTAAATCTTCAATACCTTCAATTACTACACTATCGGTATCATTAGGCAATTCGAGTATTTTGAGTATTGAAAAGTCAAACTGATAAAAGTATCCTTTGATTGTATCAATTGCCGTTCTATCTGTCATAGTGCTGTAGTGTTTTTGTGTGTCGGTAAAATTGCACTCTTTGACAAAGCTTTGGTTTTAGCGTTGGCTTGTGGAGCTTTGGCAATGTGTGTAATGTGGGTCGGCAATTGTTTTAAAAAATGTGCGGTGGGCAAAAAAAAAAAAACATCGGGTCGGCTTAAGAGTCGGCTTTCCTGTCTTGTCAATATTTCGTTTTTCTGTCCTTTCACAATGGTTTACTTTTTAATTTTCCTATGTCGTTGTCTGTCTCTTACACTTGGCGGTAACTTCAAAGTAGTTATTTATTAACCCTTCACCAACTGCACAATAATCAACCTGCCTCCATCTTCTTTGGATAAAAGAATTTTTTTGCCTTCGGTAAGGTCAACTGCCTCGCCGATTTCGATCTTTTTGTCCACATCTTTATCGTACATTTCTTTTAGCTTCCGGTTGATTAAAATCCATTTTCCATTATGAAAATGGAAATCCCCGACGGGAATTTTCTGTTCGGCGGTGGTTTTTTCATTCGCATTCACAAAACGATTAACATGCCACATATACAGCAGTTGCTTATCATAAACCATCAACCGGTAATTTTCAGGCTTGAAAACGCCTGTTTTCGGAGAATAATATAAATTCAAAACCGGTAATTGTCCTTTATATTCTGTGCCGCAGAAAGGGCATTTCGGTTTTGTGGAATTATCAAACACGAACCATTTATACCAGCAGTTCGGATTCTGGCAAGGTTGCATCAAATCAACGGTTTTCAACAATGCCTGCTCCCATTCATCAGCCGTTGGGCGCAAAGCCGGGTTGTGCAATCCTTCAATAAACGTTTTATTGAATAATTCTTTTAAATAGGGACCGCAAACGGTGTAGGGGATTTTATCGGTATCGCCTTGCGGCAGTTGACTGGGATGAAGCTGGCTAACTTTAACGCGATTGCTTCTATCGGTGGGATTCTCCACAAACAGGGCTTTGATTCCCATTGATAGCTCTTCGTCCTTTGCCGAATCCAGGTCGTTAACTTTACCTCCGCGCAGAGGATGCCGGTACAAGAGGTACATATAAATCATTACGCCGAGAGCGTGACGGTCGGTTGCTATACTCGGCAATTTTCGGTTGGGGTCTTCGATTTTCAGATTTTTTGTCGCCATTACTTCTGGCGCAATAAAATCGGGAGTTCCCAGCACATCGGGCGGATATTTGCCTGGAACCACTAACCCGTCAATATCAATAATGGAGGCTTTTCCGGTGGTTGGATCAACCAAAACATTCTTGTAGGAGAGATCAGAATGAGCCAATCCTGCCGCGTGCAAACGTTTTACTGCACGGCTGATGCGGATGCAAATCTGAAAGTATTTGAACCAATCGCCCTTTTCCTCCGGGGCTAAAAATTTATTGAGGTTTTTGGCAGAAGCGTACCACTTACCCTCCTTTTCTTTTCCTCTGATTCCAAGGAAATCATTATTGATGGAGCCTTTCTTAAAGAAAAACTGGCTTTGATAGGTAGGACAAACGATGCCAAGCCTTCCGTTGTGTTCAACAATTTTAGTGGGCCAGCAATAGAGATCTTTCCAATATTCGCCGCCAGTTTGATTAAAAATATTATCCCTGTATTTTCCGGTGATATTCTGTAACCGGTCTCTGGCGTTGAAATCCTGCTTGTCTCTGAAAAAGGCAACCACATAACTCCGGTCGGGGCTGAAATAGACGTCTTTCATTCCGCCGGCGCCAATCATTTCATCAATAAATTCAACCGGCGATCCGTCTGTTGCCTTAAGTTTTATTGTGTTTGCCATAATTCAGAATAGAATTGCAATAGTTCTGTCGTCATGATTCCCCGGCGACCAGAAGTCGAGCCATTTGAGCAACTGATCGGCAGAAGCCTCATTATCGTCAGAAAAATCAACTTCCTTAGAAAGATCTTTCCAAAGTTCATTCCATTTTTCGACTTTCATCAGATTGGCGTCGGTTTCGAATTTCGGGTCGGTAACGCCGTCGGTCATCAGAATTAACGCCGTGAAATCATCCACAATGTCGAATCTGAGTCGCCGGTATAATTCAGTTGGCTGGGTAATTTCTGGCATGGTAAGAAACCGTGTTTGTCCGGCAAACTCGCCGCCATCCGACTCTCCAAGCACTTTCAGAAATTGGGTTTCCTTGTTGTAAATGCCGATTCCGCCATCGCCCACCCAGAAAGCGCCAACAAACCAACCAAATTTGAATTTTTTACATACTGATACAATAAGCGTGGTGGAGAAATCCTTAAGTGGTTTGCCCTTTAATTTTGCCTCTTCTTCAATATTTTTTACGGCTTTAAAAACTGAGGTTCCGATGATGTGATAAAGGGAATCTCCCATTTTTTTTCTTTTCTCGCCTGTCTTATCATTACTAAACTCTTTGATAAGACGCTCAAATTCTGTATGTTTGACCCGTATTAGATTTTCGCAAACATCCATAACCGTATTACAGGCAATTTCAGAGCCTTTTCTGGAAGATTTTGCCGAACCGGCGCCATCGGCAACCGTAATGATGTACCAATCAAATTCCTTCAGGTACTTCAAAGCAAAGTCATCGTCTCTGGGTTTACCTTCCTGCGCATGCGAACGTCCCCGCTGACTTGCTGCAACAATGTCTTTTCTGGCGTTTTTCCCAAAGCCCAATACATTTGTAACCGCTTTAACTCTTATAAATGATTTGGCGCAGTCTGGCTTGAAATACTCAATTTCATTGGGTGTTGGGATGTTTTTCCACAAAGTTTTCGGATCGGGGTTAATGATGAGAGTTATCTCTCTTTCAAAAATTGGCTTTCCTTCAATCCAATCTTTTCTTTTTATTTTAAGTTTGATTTTATGGTCGCCGGCAATTATAGGAACACCGGTAATTTCATTTGTGCTAAAATTGAAAGATAAACCTGTTTTATTAAATCCCTCAAACCAATAATCAGCAATATCAGTCAGACCAAGTTCTTCGATCCTGAATAAATATTTGTACTCAACATTTGCCTTTCCATTTGGCATGATAATCGTCTTGCTTTTAATCTGGCGATCAAAGGCGTCATTCTGTTTGGTTTCCAATAGAATTGCGGGTTGTGGGGGAGTTGAATTCTGAATGCCGGTAATAACTGATACCGGATTGGCAATAATAGTCTCGTTTTTTTCTTCTTCCGGCTGATTTGGCGCTTCTTTTACCAGTGGAATCGCCGGAGTTTCAACAGCGATGACTTTATCCGGTTGAGGGTTAGTAAGTGAGTATTCTTCCCAGTGTTTCAGTATGGATTCTTTTATTGCCGCCTCTTTTTCTGACAGAAACTTTTTTGCCTCTTCATCGTTTTCCGCCGGAATATCTATACTACTCAAATACTTTGCAACATCCATAAACTACCCCCTTGTTCTGTTAATATTGAACGATTGATTTCCGAAACCAAACCGGGCTTCAACTCCGCACCAGGGGCAACGGCTCGCTTCTTCCTCGCCGGTACACATTATATTGCCGCAGGCGCAATAGCTGAAACCATACTGATTTCCGCAACAGGGACAATTTGGGAATCCAACCAATCCTGAAGAGTTTATCGTGCCCGTGTTATTGTCGCCTTCACACAGGTCAAAATAGGAATTTTCAACCGGAAAAGCGCCAACGAGTTTATAATCCATGGTATTCGCCGCCAATTCTTTAAATTCAGATGGCGATAACCTTTTTTGGTATTTCATCAAATAAGGATGTTTGGTTTTCTGACACTTTGCCAGGAAAACGGCGAAATTCTCATCAACTTTTTTATTGATACCTTTTTCAAGATCAATTTTTGACAGGTAGCCATTGGTGATTGGCGCAAGTTGCAATCCATCATTGCTCGCGCTGCTAACGCTCATACTTGTTGTTTTGATGGAAGCGGTGACCCACCTGAAGAATTTTTTAAATGATTCGGGATCGGTATTTTTCAGCAGGAGAACATTTTCTGTGATTTTCATGAAAATGGTCGTGTCGGTATTTTCCCCCAAAGAGATGACAACAAGATTTGATTTTGACCGGTAATGTTTATTCCACCGGTCAAACGATGCTTCATATTTATCGGTAGGATTTCCATCTGTGAATAAAAATATGATTGGTTTCCAATCCCCTTTTTGATCCATCGTTGTTTTTACAAGGGAATTATCCAGTTCACCGATCAGGAAATTGAGTGCATTTCCAAGCGAAGTGCCTCCGCCAATAGGCAGTTTGGGCGGATAAAAGTTATAAAGTTCTATCAGCGGCGTTATTTTTTGCGCTTTTCCGGCAAATGCGATAATGGAAACATACACGGTTTCGAGCGCGTAAGGGTCGGTGCGAAGGTCTTTAATTATTGATCCCATACCTTCCTGTACCTGTTCAATTGGTTCGCCAACCATTGATTCGGAAACGTCAATTAGAAAATAGATGGGCAACCTTCTCATAAAATGAATTTTAAGATTAGTAAGAACAGTACTAGTAAAATGATCTGCGACATGTCAACCGCAATGCCATTCCCCACCTGAGCCGGTTTGGCAATTTTTCGGAGCAGGTTTAACAATGGATCAAACAGTCGTTCAAAAAAATTAAAGATGTTTAAATAACTTCCCGTCAGCCTCGCTTTATGAGGCGTGAGCTTTGAAAACAGGAATAGTCCTATAATCAGGACATCAACAAGGATGTAAATTATTAATCGCATAATGATATAAAATTAGATAACTGAATGAACTTCGGGTGGCGGAGGGGGAAGTAAAATTTCATCTGTTGCGCCGACGCTTCGATTTCCAACGCTAACGGCAACAGAAACCCATTTAAAAAATTGGCGAAAAGTGCCGCTGTCAGTAGTATCGAGGCTTACAATTTTATCGGTTATTTTTTTCAGGTTTTCTATGTCAGTTTTTGCGCCAACACTGCAAGCGACAATGCTGCCAAAATGTTTGCGTTTTATTTCAGGCAATACCTGATTAAAAAGCTGGACGTCGGAGGCGCGCCCATCACACATGATAAACAGTAACGGCATCCAGTCGCCTTTTTTATCAGGCGTTGTCAATTGAACTTCTTCATCAACTTTTTTGCAAATATATTCCAGCGCTTCGCCAAGGTGTGTCCCCGATGCTGTTGGTTGTTGTATTACCGGGATTTGCAAATCCTCTAATTCGGTAAGCGGCATAAGCTGTTCCGGTTCGCGGCTAAAGGTTACAATACTCATGTAAACCGATTCGAGCGCGAAAGGATCCTGACGTAAACTTGCTACCATTGCCTCCAAACCTACTTTGATGGATTCAATTGGCTCGCCTCGCATTGCGCCGGAGGTTTGTATAAGGATATAAACGGGTAATCTTCTCATGTCAAATAGATCTCGAGAAATATATTTAACAGTATTTATCAACAAATTTCTGAAGCCCACCGGCAAACCCGGAACCAATAGCCCTGAATTTCCAGGCGCCATCTTTTTTATACAGACTGCCAAATTCAATGGCGGTTTCAATGGAAAAGTCTTCGCCAAGGTCGTATTTGATCACCTCTTCATTTGTCACAGGGTTGTAAATCCGGACAAATGCATTTCTTACCTGACCGAAATTTTGTCGCCGCGCCTCAGCTTCATGAATAGTTACAACAAAGGTGATTGACTCACAATTTGAAGGCAATTTTGACAGATCAATTTTAATTGACTCGTCATCGCCTTCGCCTGCGCCGGTTAAATTATCGCCGGTATGTTCAACACAACCTTCGGGGCTAATAAGGTTGTTATAAAATACTAAATGTTTATCGGATAACACTTTGCCATTTGCCCCCAGTATGAATGCTGAAGCGTCGAGGTCGAATGCCTGACCTGAATCTGTTTCGTTCACATCCCAGCCCATTCCAACCACAAATTTCTGAAGAGATGCGCCAATTGGCGCATTCCCACCTTTTGTTAAATTAATTCCCATATTTTTTCGAATTTTAAATTATAACCAGTGATGAAATATTTATTACTCTGTGCAACTCTGCGATACCTCGGCGTCCTCTGTGTAAGCTTTTAAAAATTACACAGAGGACGCCGAGGTATCACAGAGTTGCACGGAGAGAAAAGTTATAAGGATCAGCCTATAATTTGGATGAGATTTTAGTGGCTTTTGCTTTGATGTTTTCAAGAATTGCCCTTTCAACTTCGTCCATTGTATTGTCTTTCATGATTTTTGCAATCAGCCAATCGGCTTCATCGTCATCCACCTCGTTGGGGCTGACTTCATCTTCAAGAAGAAACTTTGAGATGGCTTCAACCATAAAAGCCTTCCATGATGGATGGTTATCTTTGCCACTGACAGCATCATTAAGTTCAAAGAGAAAGTCTGCCTCCTCCTGATCAATAATACCATCTTCATATAAAACTGTTTGCAATTTCTTCACTTCATCTGCATCAATAATGCCATCGGCGAGGATTGCTTTTTTTAGTGATTCTAATTTTTCATTCATGGCTACAATAGTTATTTTTTCGCTTACTCTGACTGGTTTTCAGCTTCCCCAATATTTTATCAAACAACAATATTAACTTCAGGAGGAGGCGGTGGAAGTTCATTAAAGCCGGAAACATCTTTGCCGCTTGATTCAATTTTTTGGCTGCCCGTGCTCACGGATGCTGAAACCCATTTGAAAAACGCTTTTATAGTGGCGCTGTCGGCGGTATCTAATTGTACCACAACTTCAGTGATTTGCTTCAATATACCAGTATTCGCCCCCGAACCGGCGGCGCAGGCAACAACCATACCGACTTTTTGTTTTTGAAAATCTGCCAGACCTTTTTTCCAGTCATCCGTAGGTTCGCCATCGGTCATTAAGAAAATCAAAGGTTTCCAATCACCCTTCACATCTAAGGTAGTTTTCGCAACTTCGGAATTTATCCGGTTTGCGAGAAGCGAAAGCGCTTCGCCCATTGATGTTGTACCTGACGCCTGAATATTTGGCATTTGAAACATTGACAATTCGGATAGCGGAACTATTTGTTTTGCCGAGCTATCGAAAGTTATGACGCTTAAAAATGCGGTTTCAAGCGCGTAAGGATCTTGTCTAAGTGTTGAAACCAAAACCTGCACTCCGTTTTTCACTGCTTCAATTGGTTCTCCCGACATTGAACCTGATGTGTCTAAAACTAAATAAACTGGTAAACGTCTCATTTTTATATTATTTAAGGGTTACAAGTATGATTTGACAATTCTGGCAATAGTTTGTCCAAGGAAAACATCGTCGGTTGGGTCGCCGATGGCATTAAATTTCCACTCATTATCTTTTTTATAGAGTTTTCCCATGATGAGCGCTCTTTTGTTTGCATACTGCGATTCTGCTGAAACATTATAGGAGGCAAAAACTTCTTTAACCTGAGTTGGGGTACCTTCGTACATTCTTATTTTTGCATACGGTATTTGTGAAAAATCCTCTTTCCCGACGTTGTTCAGGAAGAAAAAAATCTGTTTAACGTCACTGCTGAGCCTGCTTAAGTCAACTGAGATGACCTCGTTATCCAGACCATCATCGCCTCCTTTATCACCCTCGCGATCGTCGCCGGAATGTTTTAGCGCGCCATCAACTGTAGTCAGCTTTCCATTTGGCAAACCAAATTTCTGTAACAGCTCTGGTTTATAGAGAGGGGAGTAGATGTGATCGTACCGCTCATTTTTACTATTAATAAGGATGCAGCTCAAATCCAAATCAACATCAATCGTTTTGGTGATTTTCTTTTTTCCAAAACCAAATAGTCCGCCTTCTTCAACCTGGGTTTCAATTGCCCCCCAATTTACGCCAACACAAAAATTAGTCAAAGTGGCTCCACTCTTTTTTCTTAGGTCAATCCGCTGACCTTTTGCTAAATCAATTGCCATAAAATTGTTTTTAAGGTTAATTGTAAGATAATAATAGAAAGTGTTATACGTATTTATCTACAAAATATTGCAGACCGCCTTTATAACCAATACCCATTGCTTCGAATTTCCATTCACTATTCCTTTTATATAACCTGCCAAATTCAACAGCGGTTTCAACTGAAAAATCTTCGTCAAGCTCGTATTTTGCAATCTCTTCGTTTGTTTGGGCATTATAAATTCGGATAAACGAATTGCGAACCTGACCAAAATTTTGACGGCGGGCTTCAAAATCATGAATAGTGACAGTGAATAATATTTCCTGGACTTTAGAATCAACTTTTTTCAGGTCAACAGTTAATGTTTCATCATCGCCATCACTGCTTCCGCCGGTCAAATCATCTCCTGAAGATTCCACGGAGCCATCGGGTGATTTCTGATTATTATAGAAAACAAAAAACTCCTCCTTAGGTAGTTTTTTATTTTCTCCCAGCATAAATGCAGAAGCGTCGAGGTCAAAATCAAAGCCTGTTCCTTTGTTTGGGTCCCACCCCAATCCAACGCCTACTTTTGAAAGACCAATTTCAATGCGTTGTCCTTTTGTTAAATTAATAGCCATAAAGATCTTTTTTTGATTGGTTAACATTCATTGTATAGTTACAAAGAATTAGTTGATTACATTTTCGCCGAAGGTAGGAATTTTTTCTTTTGCCTCCTTTATACGATATAAATTAACAAATTCGTTTTTTATATGTAATTTTAGCACGAACATATTTTCTCCTGACTTACCAAAATTGCTTTTTTTGAATATGAACAATAAGGAAATTGCCGGAACCATTTTGATTGCTGATGACACAGAGGAAAATCTGGTGTTTCTGAATAAGATATTATCTCTGCAAGGTTATAATACCATTGCTACAAAATCAGGAGACGAAGCGTGGGAGGCAATCCAGGCTACACATCCCGATTTGGTTTTGCTCGATGTACACATGCCAGGCCTCGACGGATATGAAGTTTGCGAGAATATCAAGGCAAATGCCGCCACAAGAGAAATACCTGTGATGTTCATCAGCGCATTCCATGAAACTATTGATAAAATTAAAGGTTTCGAGGCAGGAGGCGTAGATTATATCACCAAACCAATACAGCCCAATGAATTATTGTCGAGGGTTCAAACACATTTAAACCTTAGCAGAGTCAGAAATCAGTTGGGTGAACAGGCTAATAAGCTACGGATTGCAAACCGTAAACTCCGCCTGAAAGTGGACGCCCATAAGAAAGCGAGAGAAGAGATACATCAACTTAATGAAACCCTTGAGCAACGCGTTAATCAACGGACTGCACAACTTTTGTCGGCGAATAAAGAGTTGGAAGCTTTTTCCTATTCGGTATCACACGACTTACGCGCCCCGCTTAGGGCGATTGATGGTTTTACCCGGATTCTGATCGAAGACTATGAACCGCTGTTTGATTTGGAGGGTAAAAGAATATGCTCGGTGATAAGGGAAAACTCTCAACGAATGGGGCATCTTATTGATGATCTACTTACTTTTTCCCGACTTAGCAGATCTGCCATTTCGGCTGCTTCCATTGATATGAAAGCGCTTGCTATGTCTGTTTTTCAAGAATTATCTGTTGCAAAAACGCAGAGCAGCCTGAATATTAAAATTGATACTTTGTATCCTGTGCCTGGAGATCTATCAATGCTTAGGCAAGTGTGGTTTAATCTGCTTGATAACGCTATCAAATTCTCTTCTCGAAAACAAAAACAGGAAATTTCCGTTACTTCACATTCCGAAGGCAATATGATCGTTTTTTGTATTAAAGATAATGGCGCAGGGTTTGACATGCTTTACGTTGACAAACTTTTTGGCGTTTTTCAACGGCTGCATAGCGTCAAGGAATACGAAGGAACTGGCGTAGGGCTTGCCATTGTTCAACGAATTATTCACAAACATGGCGGACGGGTTTGGGGAACAGGCGTTGTTGATGAAGGAGCTACCTTTTGTTTCAGCCTGCCGGCTACACAACCATTAAAATAAGGAATATGAATCAATATGACGCCTTCGATATTCTGATCGTGGAAGATAATCCATCTGACGCCGAATTAACTGTGCGATCGCTCAGAAAACAAAACCTGGCAAACCGGATTTTCGTTGCCGAAGATGGCGTTGAAGCGCTTGACTTTATTTTCTGTAGAGGAAAGTTTTCAACTCGCGATAGCATGAAACCGCCAAAAGTCATTTTTCTGGACCTGAAACTCCCAAAAATCAGCGGATTGCAGGTACTAAAAGAGATTAAAACCAAGCCGGAAACAAAAATGCTACCTGTCGTTATTATTACTTCCTCCAAGGAAGATCCAGACATTAAAGCCGCTTATGAACTGGGAGCAAACAGTTACGTTGTAAAACCTGTCGACTTCGATGTATTCGTTCATGCAATAAATCAAACAGGTTTATATTGGCTGCTTATCAATGAACCTCCAAAAATGTAAACCGGAAAAACGCAAATTTATCCTACATGAGTAAACTTTATCGGATACTACTCGTTGAAGATCTACCTTCCGATGCCTATTTCGTTCAGCGGGAACTAAAAAAAAATCTCGGAGCCTTTGAATTTATGGTTGCCGACAATAAAGAAGATTTTTTAAATTGTCTCAATTCATTCCATCCTGATATCATCTTATCCGATTATAGTCTTCCAGGTTTTGACTGGTCGTTAGCGCTAAAAATTACCCGCGCACAATCGCCTGAAACTCCGTTTCTGATTGTTTCGAGTTCAACCAATCCGGTTATAGTGAACGCCTGCCTTGACGCCGGTATTACCGGATTTATCAGCAAGGATAATTTAAACCAACTTGCTTCTGCAATTCTTCAGGCGCTTGAAAAAACCAGCGATCAATTAGGACAAGATTCGTGGATGTAAAACAACGAATTTACAAATGGGTTTTAGCGAAATTCATCACTGCTCCGCATGTCGCTTCAGGCGCTTCAATATACCCCATGTGCCCGCAGTCGCGAAGCAGAAGAATCTCACTCTTTGCCGGCAATGAAATCATCTCCCAGAGTTTTGTCAAAGGCGCTTTTGAATCCTTTAACCCGAGAATGAAAAGGACAGGCAAATTGGTTGTTTTAAGTAACGCAGCTTGATCTTTTCTTACTTTCATACCTTCCAACGCTGCAATAACCGATTCTTTATCCATTTTCGAGGCGCGCTGAACCAGCCGCTCAATTTGTTTTGCAAACAGTTTATGAACTTCCACAGGAAAAAGATCAGGGATAAACTGCGCCACGAAACTGAATTTGTCTTTATCCACAATCGCGATTGTTCGGTCGCGGTTTGAAATGTCCTCAGTCGTATCGGCGAAACAGTGGGAATTGAAAAGTCCGATTCCTTTCAGCATTTTAGGATACTTTTCAGCAAAGGCAAGCGCAACATAACCGCCCATGGAGTGTCCGATCATCACACTTTTTCCTACCCCTGCTTTTTTCAACACTGCACACACTACATCAGCCATCAGTTCCATAGTATGGATTTTGGCGACTCTGCCGCTTTTGCCATGACCGGGCAAATCAATGGTGATTACCCGGTATTTTTCACTTAGTTTCGACGCAAAACCTGTCCAGATTTTTGAAGATTCGGTAAAACCGTGAAGCAGTACGATTACCTTTCCCTTTCCTTCATCGGTAAAGAAGATGTTTTTCTTCTGAAATTTAACCGGCGCCATTTTAAGTGGAATAGTCTTAGTCATATTTCATGATCTCCTCTATCTCTGCCACAGTTTTAGGAATCGGCTTTCCGAGAACACGATAACCATCGGCGGTTACAAGTACATCATCTTCGATTCGGATGCCCCCGAAATCCTTATAGGTTTCCACAATATCGTAGTTGATAAATTCGGCGAGTTTGTTTTCGGCTTTCCAGACGTCTATCAATTCGGGAATAAAATAGACGCCGGGTTCGATGGTCATGACAAAATCCTCCTGGAGTTTTCTTCCGAAGCGCAGGAAAGCAAGTCCAAATTCAGTACTTCTGATAACCTCCTCATCATAGCCGACCAAATTTTCGCCCATTCCTTCGAGATCGTGAACATCAAGTCCCAGCGGATGACCCAAGCCGTGTGGAAAGAAGAGGGTGTGCGCGCCTTTCAGAGCCGCTTCCGTCGGATCGCCTTTCATAATTCCGAGATTGGTAAGTCCCTTTGCAATTTCAGTGGCAGCAAGCATGTGTATCTCCCTGAAAGGCACGCCAGGTTTTACGGCTTTGATTGCTGTAAGGTTGGCATTGAGTACCACTTCGTAAATCCCTTTCTGACGAGCGTTAAATTTTCCGCCCACCGGAACCGTGCGCGTAATGTCGCTGGAATAATGAAGGTCATTCTCGCAACCGGCGTCAATCACCAGCATCCTGCCTTCAACGAGTGTATTTCCATGATGATGGTTGTGAAGGGTTTGACCGTTGATGGAGAGGATTACCGGGAACGAAACAGGTCCGCATTGCGAAAGGGCAATACCTTCGATGGCTCCGGCAATTTCGCGCTCCACAACGCCGGGTTTTGCCATCTTCATACCGGTTGTATGCATCTGCCACGCAACATCCACCATCTTTTCGATTTCAGCAACTTCCAGAACATCTTTTTTCATTCGGAGCTTAATAATCGCCTTTATCAACGGTTCTGATGTTTTTTCTTTTAATTCAAGGTGAGGAATGCCAAGCAAATCGGAGAGCCATAAAATGGTTTCACCCCGGTAAGGCGGCGCAAAATGTATCTTTCGACCTTCACCAATTGCATTTTTAATCAAATCATTGAGTCCTGTAAGCGGCGCGGTTTGCTCCACGCCGGCTTTGGCAGCCTGATCCTTGATTAAAGGCTGAACGCCCATCCAGATAATATCTTCAATATCCACATCATTTCCGAAAATATAATCCTTTCCTTCATTGAGATCAATAACTCCGGCAAGATCCGGATGATCTAAACCGAAGAAGTAGGAAAAGTCGCTATCCTGACGAAACGAATAGGTATTAGCAGGATAATTGAACGGAACTTCCTGGTTGCCTAAAAAAAGAACGACTCCCTCGGATAGCTCGGAACGGAGCTTTTTGCGGCGTTCGATGTAAACTTTTGATGGAAACATAATTTAGAATGGATTTGAATTGTGAGAATTTTTGATGAATTTTTATTTTGAAATATATTTACTTCTAATTTTGGAAACACTTCAAGAGGTAATACTGAAAAATTTTCAGACTTGCCTCAATTCTGAATCAACGGACAAATATATTAAAAGCTTGTTATGAATCAATCATTTTTATGCTTTTCTTCGATCACGAAAAAACTCTGGATGGCTTTTCTGGGTCTTTTTCTGATGGTCTTTCTTGTGGTCCATCTCGGCATTAATTTATGTTTACTGCGTAGCGACGGAGGCGCCTGGTTTAATGCCGCAGCTCATTTCATGGGAACTAATTACATTGTAAAAGTCTTTGAAATAGGGTTGTTTGGCGGCGTCATTTTCCATATTTTGATTGGAATAATTCTCCAGATTCAAAACTGGATGTCGCGCCCGGTGAGGTACATGGTTACTAACAAAACCGATACGCCGTTCCTGTCAAAATACATGATCTATACCGGCGGAATCGTTTTTATTTTCCTGATCATCCATTTCATAAATTTTTATTTTATCAAACTTGGATGGGTAAGTAATCCGCACATTTCACCCGAAGGAGAACCCGAATTTTATCTGATTGCTCAGGAGTTGTTCATGCAACCGCTCTATTCATTCCTTTATATCGCGCTGTTTATCGTACTTGGGTTTCACCTTAACCATGCTTTCCAGGCTGCCTGGCAAACGCTTGGAGTAAACCATCCGCAATATAATAACTGCATTAGCCGGTTTGGAACTTTTTATGCTATCATTGTTCCGTTAGGCTTTATCATCATTCCCATTTACTTTTTATTTATCCGTTAGTCATTATGGCTGAATTAAATTCAAAAATTCCAAAAGGGGCGCTTTCTTCAAAGTGGACCCATTATAAAGATCATCAAAACCTGGTTAATCCGAGCAATAAACGCAAGATTGACATCATCGTTGTTGGAACCGGACTTGCAGGCGCTGCCGCAGCCGCTTCACTGGGTGAAATGGGTTTCAATGTCAAGATTTTCTGTTACCAGGATAGTCCGCGGAGAGCGCACAGCATTGCCGCCCAGGGTGGAATTAACGCGGCAAAGAATTACCCGAATGATGGCGACAGCGTTTACCGTTTATTCTACGATACTATAAAGGGCGGCGATTACCGCGCCCGCGAAGCCAACGTTTACCGGCTTGCAGAAGTAAGTAACGCCATCATTGATCAGTGCGTAGCCCAGGGAGTTCCCTTTGCCCGCGAGTATGGCGGATCGCTGGAAAACCGTTCTTTTGGCGGCGCTCAGGTATCGCGTACTTTTTTTGCCCGCGGACAAACCGGACAGCAGTTGCTGCTGGGCGCTTATAGCGCTTTGAGCCGTCAGATAAAACTGGGAACGGTGAAACTTTTCGAACGCCACGAAATGATGGATGTAGTAATTGTTGACGGAAAAGCGCGCGGCATCATCGCCCGCGACCTTATTACCGGAAAACTTGAACGCCATTTCGGACATGCCGTGGTTGTTGCAACCGGCGGTTATGGAAACGTTTTCTACCTCTCAACCAACGCCATGGGTTCAAATACCAGCGCAATCTGGCAGATGTTCAAAAAAGGCGCCTTCTTCGCCAATCCATGCTTTACGCAAATTCATCCTACATGTATTCCGGTACATGGCGATTATCAGTCGAAACTTACTCTTATGAGCGAGAGTTTGCGAAACGATGGACGTATCTGGGTTCCAAAAAGAAAAGAGGATGCTGAAGCGCATCGCCAGGGGAAACTTAAGGCAAACGATATTGCCGAAGAAAACCGTGATTATTTTCTTGAGCGCCGATACCCGGCTTTCGGAAATCTTGTTCCACGCGATGTTGCCTCGCGGGCAGCCAAAGAGCGTTGCGATGCAGGTTATGGCGTTGGCTCAACCGGACTGGCAGTTTTCCTCGATTTCAAGGAGTCAATCGGTCGCCTTGGGAAACATGTAATCGAAGATCGCTATGGCAATCTCTTCCAGATGTATGAAAAGATTGTGGATGAAAATCCATATCAAAATCCGATGATGATTTACCCGGCAGCACATTACACAATGGGAGGCACGTGGGTTGACTATGAGTTGCAAACAACGGTAACAGGTTTATTTGCCGCCGGCGAAGCCAACTTCTCCGACCACGGCGCTAACCGGCTCGGAGCTTCCGCGCTGATGCAGGGACTTGCCGACGGGTATTTTGTACTTCCCTATACCCTCCAGAACTATCTTGCCGGCGAAATCAAAATTCCCCGCATGTCAACAGATAAAACTGAGTTTGCCGAGGCGGAAAAAGCTGTTCAGACGCGGCTTGAGAGACTTATGGCGGCAAAAGGAACCAAATCAGTGGACAATTTCCACAAAGAACTTGGGAAGATCATGTGGGAAAATGTTGGCATGGCGCGCAACGAAGCCGGGCTGAAAAAAGCTATTGAACTCATCCGCAAGCTCCGTGCTGATTTCTGGAAAAATGTAAAAATTCCCGGAATAATTAATGAGCTTAACGTTGAACTCGAAAAGGCAAACCGCGTTGCCGATTTTCTTGAACTTGGCGAATTGCTGGCTTATGACGCACTCAATCGCAATGAAAGTTGCGGGGGACATTTCCGCGAAGAGTATCAAACCGACGAAGGCGAATGTAAACGCAACGATGAAGATTTTAAGTATGTGGCGGCATGGGAATATAAAGGCGAAGGAGAGTTTCTACTTCACAAGGAGCAGTTGGTTTATGAGGAGATTGAGGTGAAGCAAAGGGTGTATAAATAAAAGAATAAAGAATAAAGAAAGAATAAAGAATAAAGAATAAAGAATAAAGAATAAAGAATAAAGAATAAAGAATAAAGAATAAAGAATAAAGAATAAAGAATAAAGAATAAAGAATAAAGAATAAAGAATAATAGAATTTTGAACATTGAGCCTTGAACTTTTGAACCTTGAACCTTGAACTAATATGAACTTTACGTTAAAAATCTGGCGGCAGAAGGATGCAAAATCCTCTGGAAAGTTTGTGACTTATCCGTTGAAAAATATTTCCCCCAATTGTTCTTTCATTGAGATGCTTGATATCCTCAATGAAGAGCTGATTCAACGGAATGAAGATCCTGTGGTTTTTGATCACGATTGCCGCGAGGGAATATGCGGGATGTGCAGTTTGTACATCAATGGTCGTCCGCATGGACCTGACGACGCCGTTACAGTTTGCCAGCTTCATATCCGAAAATTCAGGGACGGCGATACAATAGTGGTGGAACCCTGGCGCGCCAAGCCTTTTCCGGTGATCAAGGATTTGATGGTTGATCGCTCTGCATTTGATAAAATCATTCAGGAAGGCGGCTATATCTCAGTAAATACCGGTGGCGCTGCCGAAGCCAACAATATTCTTGTCAGCAAGATCAATTCCGACCTTGCGATGGACGCCGCCGCCTGCATTGGTTGCGGCGCCTGCGTTGCCGCCTGTAAAAATGCATCGGCAATGCTGTTCGTTTCTGCAAAAGTTTCACAGTTTGCACTTTTACCACAAGGTCAGATTGAAGCGGGAGAGCGGGTTAAAAAGATGGTAAAAAAGATGGATGAACTCGGCTTTGGAAACTGTACCAATACATACGCCTGCGAAGCCGAATGCCCCAAACTGATTTCCCGGTCGAATATTGCCCGGCTTAACAGGGAGTTTATGTGTGCAAAGGCGTTATAACACAATAAAAACAATCTACAAGGCGCCCGGTTGCCTTTGAACATATAAAAGCCAGGCTTCGTTGCCTGGCTTTTTTTTGAATCCTTAAATTATCTTTAGCAATCCAAAATTTCACAAAAACAATAATCAAAAATTAACCTTATGAAAAACGTTTACAATTCGATACCGATACGGCAGAAAAAAATGTTTTTGGGTACGAGCGCTCCGTTGTGCTTTCCGGCGTTCATTGTTGTTATTCTAATTCTCCTTGCTGGCAATGGCTGGGGACAAACAACTGTGTTTACTGATGATTTTAATCGCGGCAGTGTGGTTACCCCCTTATCCAACGGCGGCGTCCCTTCAATGACTTATACAACTTCAACAACAAGTACCGGTAATCCCATCGGCGGTGGCGCTACTTCCAGAACAAATCTTATTAGCGGGACAGATTATGCCGCAAATATTCTTGCTGCAAACAGCACATCAGTACCTGCTCAAACTGCTGGCAGAACTTATGTTTCAGCCCCGCTTTCAACTTATTCGGCTCCGTTTAACACGACTCTCGGCAGTAACACTGGCGCTGTAACATGGACATTCATTATGCGGACAAACAGAACAACTGCCTTATCAGGCTTTGGCGGAAGCGCTTATGTTTCTGTGGTAATATTAGCTGCGTCGAGTTCTAATTTTATTACAGCAAACGGGTATGGCGTAATGATGCTTAAAGGAACTACCACCAATGCTGTTTCTTTGATAAGATTTGCAGGCGGTTTGGGGGCAACTCCCACCACAATTATCGGTCCTTCGCCAGATATCGCCAATAATGTAAACTTTGTTAGTGTAAAAGTTGTTTATACTCCATCAACAAATACATGGCAGCTCTATGTAAGAGATGACGCCAGTAGCTCTGTAAAGGGAGATCCCACCACAGTTACAACCCAGGTTGGCACAAGTATAGTAAACGCTACTTACACGGGAACTGCCATGACTGATTTTGGTTTTTTCTGGAATCATAGCGCCGCAGGCTCTTACTTAAGCAGCTCCAGTTTTTACGATGATTTCACAGTTACTGTAACGCCGGTTTTATCTTCCTCAATAAATGTTGCCCCATCATCGTTATCCGGTTTTACATATATTGAAGGATCAGGACCTTCCCTTTCTCAATCATATAATCTTAGTGGTATTAACCTGATCGGATTCCCGGGAAATATTGCGGTAACGGGTTCAACAAATTACGAAATATCCACAGACAATATAACTTTTGGAAGCGCCGCTCTTGTACCTTATACTTCTGCAACTTTGAACTCAACCCCAGTTTATGTAAGATTAAAAGCTGGTTTAATTCCCGGAAATTATAATTCAGAAAACATAGGAAATGTTGGCGGTGGAGTTATTGCGCCGGTGAATGTGACCTGTAACGGGTATATTCTTGGATTACCTACTGTATATTCATGGACCGGCGCTACCGACAACAACTGGACGGTAGCTTCAAACTGGAGTCCCAACCGTACATCGCCCGCTATTAACGATATCCTGCAATTCAGCAATGGAAACGCTTACACAATTACCAATGTTCCAACTCAAACGATTGCTCAAATGAAAGTATCCGGCGGTTCTAAAATAACGTTGCAGGCAGCCGCCACAGGAATCCTTACAATTGCCGGAATCGCAGGCGATGATTTTTCGGTGGCAGGGAGTGGTTCGGAATTAAATATTTCCGGCGCTTTCGGTTTAACAATTTCATTGATTAGCGGAACAAACGGTTTAATCAGCGGCTCAATGAATTTCAGCGGAGGAGTTCATATTATTAAGTCGGCAGATGCAAACAGCCTTGTTTTTTCGAATGGCGGGATTTTTAAGGCAACTACGGGTTTTACCGGGAATGCTTTTGGAACTGCAAACCTCAATTCGGTAAAATTTCAATCAGGATCAACTTATATCCAGGATGCCGGAAGCAATCCTTTCGGAGCCGCAATCCCCAATTCTGTTATAACCTTTGAAACCGGCAGTTTGTACAAGTTCACCGCCACAAGTGGAGGTCCATCTTACAGTGGTCGCACTTATGCCAACTTAGAAAATGACTCTCCGCTCTCAACCCAAAACAATCAGGGTAGCAACCCAATGACTTGCGATAATTACACTGTAACCAGCGGCGTCGTAAACTGGGATTTTACCGCAGCCGTTGTTATCAAAGGCAACATTTCTGTTGCCTCCGGCGCTACCGTTACCTTTGGTAATGCAACAAGGCTTACCAACCTGTTGTTGAATGGCGCTGCCGCACAAACCATTAGCGGGGCTGGAAATTTGATTTTTGGCGCGAATGGCGTTATCACTGTGAACAATTCCGCAGGCATTATTCTGGCGCGGGATGTTGCTGCAAACAACCTGACTTTTCAAAATGGAATAATTTCAACCGGAACAAACACAATATCAGTTGCTGCAAATGCAGTAATTTCGGGAGCGGGAGCTGGAAAATATGTATTTGGAAAACTACAGTTGAACTTTTTAACAGCAGCGCCATCAGCAACCTTTCCAATCGGCGACGCCGCCAATTATACGCCTGTCGCCATTGACTTTGTTAATATCACTACACCCGGAGCTTTAACAGCCTATACAACTCCCGGACTTCATCCCAACGTAGCAACTTCGGGACTCAACGCGGCAAAATGTGTCAATCGTTTCTGGACATTAACGAATACTGGAATTTCTTTCGCCGGTTATGACGCTACTTTTACTTTTGTTGCCGGAGATTTGCTGGGAGGAGCGAATCCTGATAATTTTATCGTCAAGAAATGGGATCCATCAACATGGAGTTCAACAACCATCGGCGACCGCACATCAACCACAACGAAAATTACCGGGGTAGCTTCATTCAGCGATTTTCAGATTGGCGAATTTCCATGTGATTCACCCCTACCTTTTGTTGTCACAGGAGGAGGCGCCTATTGTTCAGGAGGAACAGGATTGCCCGTAGGTATTGACGGTTCTCAAACAGGAGTAAACTATCAGTTGTATATCGGAGGAACCACGCCGGTAGGATTGCCCGTTGCCGGAACCGGCAGCGCCATTTCTTTTGGGAATCAGATTGCAGCCGGAACCTATTCTGTTAAAGGTATCCGTACTATCGGAGGTTGCTCCACTACCATGACTGGAACGGTTACAATAATAGTAAACCCTGTGCTGCCGGTTAGCGTTTCTATTGCTGCCGTACCTTCAGGAACTATCTGCGCCGGAACATCCGTCACCTTCACCGCAACTCCGGTTAACGGAGGCGCTCCTTCGTATCAATGGAAACTAAATAATATTAATGTCGGCTCCGGTCTTGCAACCTATACTTCTGCAACTCTTGCCAACAATGATAAAGTAACCTGTGTGATGACTTCAAGCGAAACATGTCAGAGCGGCGGACCAGCTACGTCGAATGAGATTACTATTTTGGTAAATCAGTTACTGCCGGTGAGCGTTTCCATTACCGCTTCTCCTTTGGGAGCAATATGCCCGGGAACAAGTGTAACTTACGCCGCCACAACAGTAAATGGAGGAACAACTCCCGCTTATCAATGGAAAGTTAACGGGACTAACGCAGGTTCAAACAGTGCCACATTTATTACCACAACCTTGGTAAACAACGACGTGGTTAGCTGCGTTGTTACCTCAAACGCAGTTTGTCCGTCAGGAAATCCCGCTACATCAAATGAAATAATTATGACTGTTGGAATCAGCGTACCATGTTCCGTTACCATCGCCGCCAATCCTTCAGGAACAATTTGCACCGGATCAAGCGTGACATTTTCAACCACGCCATATAACGGAGGAAGTAATCCGCAGTACCAATGGAAAGTCAATGGAAATGATAAATCCGGCGCAACAAATTCTACTTATATTTATATTCCGGTGAATGACGAATCGGTTACTTGTGTGATGACGTCAAGCTCAACCTGCGCCAATAACAGCCCGACTACGTCAAATGCAATTACGATGAGCGTATCTCCTCCCTCGGTTGGCGGATCAGTAACCGGGGGCACAAATGTTTGCTATGGAATCAACAGTACTTTATTGACATTGACGGGGCAAACCGGAAGTGTTGCCAAATGGCAGTCTTCAACCAATGGATCAACCTGGATTGACATTGCATGTGTCGCAAACACCTATACCGCGGTCAATTTAACTGCGACTTCACAGTTCAGGGCAGTCGTTCAGAGTAGCCCATGTAGCTCTGCAAACTCGGCGTCAACAACAATAACCGTTTCCTTGCCTTTTAAAATAAGCGGTTTTGCGAAGTATGACAATAATCCTAAAACCCCTCTGAATGGATTAAAAATCACTCTGAAACAGGGAGGAGTTACAGTTGGATCTCCCGTTTATACCGGAGCTAACGGAGCGTACGCGATTAATGGGTTAGCGAGCGGCGCGTATAATCTCGAAATAAGTTCGGCTGATCCAAGCGGACAATGGCAAACATGGAACGGGGTGAATAACACCGACTACCTTCTTGTTGCGCGGCATGTTTCAGGAGTAACTCTCTTGCCTGTTGAACCGCCTGTTATCAAAATTGCCGCCAGCGTGAAAGCCCCTCATCCCGGCATTGAAAATGCAGATGCAGAAGCCATCAGACTCGCTGCCAAGTATGGCTGGGGTAATCCCACTCCATATTTTGACATTCCCAAATGGGTATTCTCCGGAATCACTACATCTTTGCCAATCACAGGTATTGTTTTAAATTGCGCCGACGTGGTCAGGGATATTCGCGGACTTTGTGCCGGCGATGTTAATGGATCATACCTACCTCCCAGCGGAAATAAGCAAACTTCAACCACTCTTGAATTAATAAATGAAGGCGTCGTTGCAATTGCCAATGAAATTGTCATACCTGTTAGAGCCGGAATGGATATGGAGTTAGGCGCGATGACACTTTTCCTTGACTATGACGTTTCACAAATGGAAATTCTTAAGGTTTCAATGCCACGCCAGGGCGATGAAGAACCCTACTTTATAACCAGAAATAATACTGTTCAGATTGGTTGGGCTTCATTAACTCCGGAGCAGTTTACAAGCGGTGAAACCGTTCTTCTGATCCATTCGCGTTTAAAAACTGCCAATCCAGGGACGATTCGCTTTACTTTGAACGATAACCCAATGAGTGAGTTGGCAGATTCTGAAGGCAATGTTTATGAGAATGCCAAACTGAAAATTGCTGATGCCGGAACAGGAGTTGCAAAGTCAGCCAATGCAATTTCAGTTTATCCAAACCCGGCGAAAGACGTTCTTCACATCGAATTTTTCATGGAAATGAGCGGAACATTCCAGGCGGAACTTCAGAGTTTGCAAGGGGTAATTATTAGCAACCTTGACATGACCCATAAACCTTTAGGACTTAACAAAGCCACCTTAAATCTTACCGACGTTCCCAGCGGCGCTTATATCCTTAAGGTTGTATGCGGAAGTAATATCATTATCAGAAAAATAATTGTAAACAAGTAAATTATTCGTGATTGATTGATTCAATTTGATCAGTATAATTGAAGATTCTATATGTTAAAGAGGGTTCCTGCCGGAATCCTCTTTTTTACAGATAACAATTTTTTTCTCTGTTTTGAGGTTTGTTTGAGAAAACGAGAGGACTTTTTAGCAAGGCGCTGAAAATACAACGAAAGATGAAATACCAATCACTGCTATCATTACTCGCTATCTTCCTATTTTTCGGCTCCCCAGCCGCAGGACAACGCAAAAACCAATCCTGGGTTGATTCTGTTTATATCTCCCTTACCCCCGAACAGCGAATTTCGCAGTTGTTCATCATCAGGGCATACTCCTCGAAGGATTCAACTTACAACGACAGCCTCGCCAGGATCGTTCAAAAATACAATCCCGGCGGCTTGTGCTTTTTCAAAGGCTCGCCGGTAAAGCAGGCGGCGCTCACAAACCATCTCCAACAAACAGCGCAAACTCCCTTACTGATCAGTATTGACGCCGAATGGGGTCTGGGAATGAGGCTCGACAGCGCCTTCTCCTTTCCGCGGCAAATGGCGCTCGGCGCAATCCGCGACGATTCGTTGATTTATCAGATGGGACAGATGGTTGGACGGCATTGCCGACGCATGGGAATCCATATTAATTATGCTCCCGTTGCCGACATCAACAACAACCCGAAAAACCCGGTCATCAGTTTCCGCTCCTTTGGTGAAAACCGCGAACTGGTTACGAAGAAAAGTATCTTGTATATGAAAGGAATGCAGAGCGAGGGAATCATGACTACCGCGAAACATTTCCCCGGTCATGGCGACACCGACTTTGATTCGCATTATACCCTTCCTCTGATAAACTATAACCGTCATCGCCTCGATTCCATCGAACTTTATCCTTTCAAAGCCTTGATTGGCGAGGGCGTGAAGGGAGTGATGATTGGTCACCTGTATGTTCCCTGCCTCGACTCAACCCCGAATACGGCAACCACTCTTTCCCCGCAGGTTATTACAAAACTGTTAAAGGAAGAACTTGGTTTCAGAGGATATGTGGTTACTGACGCTTTGGATATGCAAGGCGTTACAAAATATTATAAACCCGGTGAAATCGAAGTTAAAGCTATTCAGGCAGGGAATGACATACTGCTGCTTCCGCAAAATATTGATATCGCTGTTGCGGGAATAAAAAAAGCCATTGACAGCGGATGGCTGTCGCCGGAATTGATCGAAACAAAATGTAAAAGGATTCTTTCCCTGAAACAGGAATCAGGATTGACAATAAAACCTGTAATCAACATCGAAAACCTGATCAGCGACCTGAATCCGCCCGAAGCTAAAGCCCTGGCTCAGGAAATGGTTAACCAATCGCTAACATTGCTTGGTAATAAACTGCTTATGATTCCGCTAACCGGACTCGATCGCCGGAAATTTGCAGTAATTTCCATTGGCGATACCATTCCGAATTTATTCAAGTCAACCCTCAAAAGATATGCTTTTTTGCCGGTTTACAGTGTTCCAAAAATTTTTCCCGACTCGACGATAAATTTCATCTGCCGGCAGTTATCGCAATATGATATTGTGTTTGCAGGAATTCATGGCGTCAGCAGCAATGTGGCAGACAATTTCGGACTTACGCGTCAGATGATCCGATTGATTGACACTCTCAGCATTACAAACAGAACAATTCTCACAATTTTTGGAACTCCCTATTCGCTGGGTCAGATAGGTAACCCTGATAAGCCGGAAGCCATTCTGGTTGCCTTCCAGGATAATCAATATACAGAAGCTGCCGCCGCCGAAGCGCTTTTCGGAGGTATTGCCATTGGAGGTAAACTCCCTGTTACAGCCGGTAGTTTCAGCGTCGGCGCCGGCGATAATACTGAGAAAACCAGACTTGAATCTGTTTTTCCCGAAGAGATCGGGATACCGACGGAGGCTTTGAATATCATTGATTCCATCGCCTTGAACGGCATAGAAGCGAAGGCTTATCCCGGATGTCAGATTCTTATGGCAAAAGATGGAAAGATATTTTATGATAAGGCTTTCGGGCATCCGCGATACGAAGATACAATCGCTGTCGCTCCCGATCATCTTTACGATCTGGCGTCGGTAACTAAAGTTGCAGCCACAACGCTTGCCCTGATGAAGTTATACGATGAAGGAAAAATCAATCTGAACGACAGCCTGGGAAAGTATCTTCCAGCGTTGCGCGGCAGCAATAAATCGCCGCTTAAAATCGGCGATGTTATGGCTCATCAGGCAGGATTGCAGGACTGGATTCCGTTCTATAAATCCACTCTGCTCAATTCCAAGCCTGATCCGGCGATTTACCAGCCTGTAATGTCCGGCAAATTTCCGGTTGAGACAGCTTTTGAGTTGTTTATCCGCAGCGATTACCATGATTCTATAATTCAAAATATTATTGCTTCCCCGTTACGTTCAAACCGAAGTTACAAATATAGCGACCTGGGATTTTATCTCCTGAGGCTGATAGTTGAACAGATTACAAAACAGCCTTTTGATCAATACCTAGACGCCACATTTTATAAACCTCTGGGACTTTCATCCACCACCTTCAACCCGCTTGTAAAATTTCCCAAATACCGGATGATTCCCACGGAATACGACAATGATTTCAGGAAGCAACTGGTGTGGGGCTATGTTCATGACCCCGGCGCGGCGATGCTCGGCGGCATTTCGGGACATGCCGGACTTTTCAGCAATGCCCGCAACCTTGCCGTTATTCTGCAAATGCTTATAAATAGTGGCAGTTATGGAGGAAAAGAATATCTGAAACCTGCAACTGTAAAGGAATTTACCAGCGCCTGGAGCCCTGGAACCGGGAACCGAAGGGGACTGGGTTTCGACAAACCGCTTCTCAATTACGATCTCAACGGACCTGCCTGCAAAGGAGCTTCGCCGCTCAGTTTCGGACATTCCGGCTTCACCGGAACCTGTCTCTGGGCTGATCCTTCGAACGGTTTGATATACATCTTCCTTTCAAACCGGGTCTATCCCGATGCCGGGAACCAAAAGCTTTCGCAAATGAACATCCGTACAAATATTCACGAAGCTGCATATAACCTGTTGCGGAAATTTAACGTCAAATAGTTACCTTTGCACCCCATCCCCAACCCCTTCCCTAAATGGGAGGGGAGTACCTCCTCCTTACCTTTTTGGGGAAGGGTTGGGGGGGGAAGGGGTCAAATGGCGAGATAGTTAAGTAGCGAAATAGCTAAAGAGCCGAGTTTGCCATCAATTGCTCCGACCTTCAGGTCGGGGATAAGGGAACAAAGATGCACACCGGGCTTTAGCCCAAAATTAATAGTTTTAGACCGGACTTATAAATCAATGTTAAATTAACAATTTTTCCATGAATTCAAAATTGAAATACACGCTTATCTGGATTTTTTCGGTGGTTTTCACACTTTGTATTGCCGTTTACCAGAGGATGACCGGACCTACATACCCCGTTCGCGGCAAAGCTGAAATAGGCGGACAAACGGTTAAATTCAGGCTGATCCGCACCTACGACGGTAACGATAACGCTCCAATCAAGGTAATTGCCCCCGACACAACAATTAAAGGCGAACTGAAACTCCGTCGCTTCAAAAGCTATGATGGCTGGCAGATTCAGGCAATGCAACGCAAGGGCGATACCCTCGTCGGATATCTCCCTCACCAGGATCCGGCAGGAAAAGTGATGTACGACGTCACATTAATCAAAGGAGATCAGCGGGTTTTGCTAAACGACCATTCCGCAGTTCTCAGGTATAAAGGCTTTGTTCCGGGGTATATACTTATTCCCCACATCTTCTTCATCTTCTTTGCCATGATATTCTCAACACTCACCGGGTTCATGGTGGTTTTCCGAATGAAACACGCTTATATATACACCTGGCTTACTGTCATTTTCCTTGCAATGGGAGGATTGATACTTGGACCGATTGTCCAGAAATTTTCCTTCGACGCATATTGGACCGGCTGGCCATTTGGCTATGACCTTACTGACAACAAATCGCTGGTAGCTTTCATTTTCTGGGTAATCGCCCTGGTAGTGATGAAGAAACACCGCGAAAACCAGCTCTGGCCCATCATTGCAACCATTGTACTGCTCGCTATCTTCCTAATCCCCCACAGCACGCTCGGCTCTGAAATTGACTTCACGAAAGAACAAAAGAAGGAAGTGACGAAATAAACGAGGGACGAGGGAGGAGGGACGTTTTCACGTTTTCACGTTTCCACATTTTCAGGTTTTTACCATGTCTATAACCATTATCATAATCGCCATAACTGTTATTATCTCGCTTCTTGCGATGAACAATGAGGATATTTTTTCCCGGCTGAAGTTCAACGCTTATGATGTAAAGCACACTAATCAGTGGTACCGATTTTTTACTTATGGATTTGTACATGCAGGATTTATGCATCTCTTTGTCAACATGCTGGTGCTATGGTCTTTCGGCAGTATCGTTGAATCATATTTTTCTTTTTACTTCCCTGGAAAGTCTGAATTTTACTACATTCTGCTGTACGTCGGCGGAGTAATTCTATCTATTATCCCGGCTTACGGAAAACACAAAAATGACGTTTATTACAACGCGGTTGGCGCGTCCGGTGCGGTTTCGGCAGTTCTGTTTGCCAGCATAATTCTCTATCCTGCCGGGAAGATCATGTTCTTTTTCATCCCTGTGCCAATCCCATCGCCACTGTTCGGCGTAATGTATGTTGCCTATGAATATTACATGGGCAAACGAGGAGGCGACAACATTGGACACGACGCCCACCTTTGGGGAGCGATTTTTGGGGTTGTGTTTACGATAGCGCTCAAGCCAGGGCTGCTGGTTTTGTTTGTTGAGCAAATATTTGGGAAGTGAATGAAAGCAATGTAAGCGTTGATTTACATTATTTACTTTACATCCTTAAATATACTGATTCTCGCATCCACAGCAATCACTTTCTCAGGAGAACCCAGAAGCGGATTGAAATCAAGTTCGATAATTTCAGGAGCAACTTTCAACAATGCTGAAAGGCGAACCATAACATCAGCGAACATTGATTCATTTACCCCTTGCTGACCGCGCACACCCTGGATTATCGGGTAACTTTTCAGTTTTCTGATCATGAAAAGCGATTCCTCCATTGATAAGGGAACAAGTCCGCCGATAACATCTTTAATTACTTCACTATAAATTCCTCCCATGCCACACATTATCATATAGCCAAATCCTGGTTCAAATTTGACGCCAACAATCAATTCGGCGCCCGAAAGCATCGGCTGAATCAGGATTGCTGTGGTATCCCTGATTCTCATCATCCGCTCAAATTCAGCGGCAACGCGCGCCTCATCCCTGATATTCAGCACAACGCCGCCAACATCCGATTTGTGCAAAGGTCCTACGACCTTCATCACCACTGGAAAGCCCAGATCTTTCGCTGATTTTACAGCATCGGATTCAGTGGTAACAACAGCCTCGCCCGCACGGGGAATTCCGCAGGCATCCATCAGTCCCTGGATAGCGGCAGGCGCTAATTGGCCATCCTTGCAATCAGCAATAATCCTTCTGATCTTCCCTTCATCAACCATTGGCAAGACCGGATTCAACAAGGCGGGGTCAGGTGTGTGATATACCTTTGCCAATGCATTCCCGAAAACAACCTCATCCGTGAAAAAAACATGTCCTTTGTCCACGAATGCTGCAACTTCCTCATGAGCCGTGAGAATAGAAGGCAATATTGGATAGATCGGCTTCACAGAAGTTTTCATTTTTTTATCGAGAATATCATATACATCAAAAATCCTGGTAAGTCCGGGCGTGCCAAAGATGACGGCCATGCCGTCAATATCCTGAAATTTCTGATCAGTATAATCAATGATGGCGCTTAACTGCTGGGCGTTTCCTGTAGCCAGGAAATCAATGGGATTTGCCACCGAAGAACCCGGAAAAAGTTGAGCGAGCAGTTCTTCAGCTTCCGGCTGATCAATTTTAGGCACATCCATTCCGGCTTTTGAGAGTGCATCTGTCAGCATTACAGCCGGACCGCCGGCATGTGTAATAACCGCCATGTTTTTCCCCTTTAGTTCGGGAAAAGTAAATACTGAGGCTACACTTATCAGCTCTTCCCTTCCATGACACCGCACAATTCCCGCCTTGCGGAACAATGCTTCCACCGCATCATCGGGACTCATCATGGCGCCAGTGTGGGACGAGGCGGCACGGCTCCCTGCTGCCGACGAACCTGCTTTGACTGCGGCAATCCTGCAACCCTTGCGAATCAGCGAGGAGGCATGTTTCAGCAGCATCTGCGGTTTTGAGATAGTTTCGATGTAGAGAAGTTTGATTTTCGAACTCGTTTCAGGGTCGAAAGTTTCGTCGAGATGCGCCAGTATCTCTTCAACTCCGAGCTGGGCGCTGTTGCCCACCGAGAAAACCTGGGAAAAGGTAAGTCCCTTGGGAATTCCTGCCTCCATGATGAAAACCGCAGTAGCGCCTGAACCTGAAATGAAGTCGCAACCTTTTGGATCAAGCGTAGGGATTGGTTTGGTGAAAACTCCATGATAATCCGGGGTAAGTACTCCGATACAGTTGGGACCGATCAGAGATCCCCCAACGCTGGCTATGGTTTCAACAATTTTTTGTTCCAGCAGTTTACCATCATGGCTCTCCTCGCTGAAACCGGCTGAAAGAATGATAAAACCTCGCGTATTCTTTTGTTTTGCAAGAAGTTCAACCGTGGCGGGGATAAACTTTGCGGCGATTGCGAGAATCGCAAGGTCAACATCGGGAAGTTGTTCGGGATCGGGAAAACTTTTAATTCCCTGGACTTCCGATTCCTTAAGGTTTGTGACATACAATTTCCCTTTGAAGCCACCTTCAAGGAGGTTCCGAAGAACGGCTCCGCCTGGTTTCTGAACATCGTTGGAACCGCCAACAATAACAATACTTCTGGGTTTTAAGAGGGCTTGATGGATCATGGGTAGGTTTTTTTTTGCTAAAATAGAAAAAAACCGCCAAAACACAATTTACCAATTGAGACTAAACTCAAAACGGGATAAAACTGCCCAGTTAAAGAAGTCAATATCCCAAATTACAAGTTCCAAATTTCAAAGGAAAAACGAGAGATAGTTTTTAGTTAAAAAGCCTTGAAAGCAATGGTTTGGAATTTAAGACCTGGAATTTGGGCTTTGCTATTTATTAATCTGCACGGTTTTATCTGTTTGCAGTAATGCTGTAAATTTCTGTAAAATGTTATACCTTTGTAATAACATAAAAAAAATTACAGATAATTCACAATCGTTCAAATTTAACAGATCAACAATGAGGGTACATTTAAAAACACAACCTTGCCGTCGAATAATTCCATTTAATCACCAGCATTTATTGGTAGGGACAATACATAAATGGTTAGGATGGAACGAAGAGCACGGCAGAATTTCCTTATACTCATTCTCCAGGTAAATGGCGGAGCTGAGGGAGAGGTGTGAGATTAATTATTAGTGGAAATGTTTATCGAAACGCATAATTTTGAAAAATACGAATAGGTAATATGAGACTTAAAGCAGACTTTGAAATGAGTACGGATTGGCTGGTAAAAGATTACCGGAGCATATTCATGGCATTGATAAAATGTGCATTCAATACTTACGATCCGGTTTTATACTACAACCTATACGGCACAGAAGACCAAAAGCGAAAAGTAAACAAACCGTTTACTTTCTCAGTCCGATTCCCACACTACAAGGGAATAGAAGGAAACAGAATGTTATGTGGAAACCAAATTTCCCTGATCTTTTCTTCGGATAAAGGAACATTGGTTACAGCTTTCTATAATGGGTTAAAAGAGAACCGAAAAATAATTATTGGGAAGAATTTCCCGATTACTTTCGACCTTAACCATTTACAATTATTGCCGTTAAAAAAAATTACTACCAACAAAGCAGTATTCAAAACAATAAGCCCGATTCTGGTTAATGACAAAGAGAGTAACCTTGATTATTTGTCTCCAGCAAAACCTGGATTTACGCGTGCTTTTAAGTATATCATTGCAGAACAAGCGCGGCAATTCCAGATTCAATGCACAGAAGAAATGATCGAATTTGAAATCAACTCCATGAAAAAATTACCATTGACCCATTACGACCAAACAATGACTTCCTGGCTGGGTGAATTTGTTCTCGAGGCTCCGGCAAATGTTTTGCAATTAGTATATGATATTGGTATCGGAGTACGCCGGTCACAAGGGTTTGGAATGTTGGAAATCGTAAAAACTTATTGATTATGGAGAAACAAGAAAAGTATATTGAATTATTACCGGGACATTGGTTGTTTAATGCATCAGTAATAGGGTTCCTTTCATCTTTAAAAAATGTTGAGAAGAAAGATATAAGCGAATATTTGTTTTGTGATGGCAGAGTGATTTTACCTTGTAAGATTTTTAATGAATTGGATATTGAAAATCGCTATTTTAATAATGAAACAAAAATTTCATCTATCGTTGCAAAAGCGCCTATTTATAGGAACTATTTACAGCCATCAGAAAAGCAGTCGTTTTCAAAATTTGTTAACGCTCTTGAATTTGTGGAGAAAGGAGGACAATGTGATATTTCAAATTATGCATATTACATTCCAGAGACAATTGTTACAAAATTAAAACTAGTGTCACGTCACAGTTAATATGACGCAATTATAATATTTTCGTATCTTAGCCGAAAAAAGGCTATGACTACTTATAAGGTTACTCTTACAAAGGAAGAGCGAGATCAATTGACTGAAATGACCAGGACTGGAACACAT
>JAPLDO010000191.1 GCA_026391715.1 Bacteroidota bacterium | reverse complement strand
GCGGGCAGTATGGTGATTTGGGTTTTCGCTCTGCCCAGGTTTTGTGCAAAAGCCAGCAGGAAATTGGAGAGGCGCGGGTAGTAGCTCTCTTCCCGCGCGTCGCCCTGTGCGGTGGTTTTATTGATTTGGTCGAGATAATCTGTTGTCATAAAATCATTTACAAATTTTTCCTTATTTTACAAAGTTAGTCAATTTTTTTTGGCTTAACGATTGCCTGATTTACTCAGCGTGGAAACAGGTCGAATCTTCATAACTTCGCAAATCAAGGGGCAACCCATTACAAACATTTTTCGTCTTATCTTTAATTGTGATAACTTACACTAATTAAAATGAATATACAGTTTCTCTTTAGGTTGATTTTTTTTCTGATCCTGGCGTCTGGCGCTCCTGCCATGTCACAGTCTCACGATATTCAGCGAATAGTTCCTACATACAGTTCGATTGCCAGGATTCGCGATTCAATTACCTCCGTCAGGCTGCCATTGCTGCCTTTTCCCGAACAGTATCGCCGCCGTTCACTTCCGTCTGTTGTTGATAACACTCTGAACGAATACTGGCACGGAATCAGAGATCAGTTCATGTTTTACAGTTGCCAGCAACATGCCGGGGTTGGCTATGTTTTCAGCTATGAGATTAACCGGGCGCGCAATCTGCCGGGCTCTTCCTGGGAAAATTGCTACCCTCCGCATTATACCTGGAATTTTATGAACGAGGGCGACCGCTATACAGGCGCTAATTTTCTCCAGAGTTTTGAGATCATCAAACAGCAGGGGCATTTAACCTCTGACGACTACGGAAATGATTCTTCACAGTCATATTTTGGCTGGATCAGCGGATATGATAAATATTACCGGGGAATGACCAATAGGATCAAACAGGTTTATGCAATCCAGGTAAATAACGCAGCCGGAATCAATCAGTTGAGAAACTATTTGTACGATCGTCTTGATGGTTCGGCAACCGGAGGAATCGTCTGTTTTACAACAAGCAGCGGCACACTCTATAATATGATGCCGCTGCCTGCCGGCACGCCCGAAGAGGGCAAAAATGTGATTCTTTCCTGGTCGCCGGATCCCGATCATGGCTTGACGATAGTTGGCTACAACGACTCGATAAGGTTTGATGCTAATCAGGATGGGCAGTTTACAAACAATCTCGACATCAACGGAGATGGAGTAGTAGATGTACGCGACTGGGAGATCGGCGGGTTTAAAATTGCCAACTCTTATGGCGGCTGGTGGAGCGACGAAGGATATGTTTATGCGTTGTACGCCTCATTTGCCATGGATTATCCCTACGGCGGCGTCTGGAATAACCGCGTTTATGCAGTTGAGCCGGATAATGATTATAAACCATTACTTACAGTGAAAGTAACCCTTTCGCATAACGCAAGGAACAAGATCAAACTTATAGCCGGCGTGAGCGGCGATACTACTCGCCAGATGCCTGAACATGTTATTGACTTCCCGATTTTCAATTTCCAGGGGGGAAATCATTTCATGCAGGGCAACGATACTATTCCTGATAACAGCTCTATCGAGTTGGGACTCGACGTTACGCCGCTTGTAAATTTTATTCCGTCAGGAGAGGCTGCCCGTTATTTTCTGATAGTTGAAGAGCAGGATCCCGAACATCTCGGAGAGGGTACCATTAATCATGTTTCGTTCATCAATTATCAGGATGGAATTAATGAATTTCCGTCGAGGGAAACGGATGTTGCGATTGCCGATAACGGGCTTACAATGGTTTCGGCGGTTGCTTCAATTATCAAACCGGTTGTTCTGATAACCACAAACGCGCTTCCTCCTTTTAATACTTCACAACCTTATCAGGCGCAATTAACAGCAACCGGAGGAACCCAGCCTTATGCCTGGTCGCTGGTTGAAAATTACACCCGCCAGCCTTCTGTAATACCCATGCCGCCAATCGGCGGATCGTCAATTGTGGTTCATCAGGAATTTAAATCTTTTGTGGCTGTTCCGCTGCCTTTTAGTTTTCCTTTCTATGGAAAAAACCGGGATACCATTTATGTAAATAATTATGGCTTCATCGCTTTTGAGCCTTATTTTTTGCCTGAGCCATACGTTACCGATGAAATGAATATGCTGGAGACCTTCCCTGTGATTGCCCCGTCATTTTCGCAAAATTATGCCTATCTTACTTCAGACAACGACGGGATTTGGTTTAATGCCGATGCAAATCAGGCTGTGATAAGATGGACCGTTTCGGTTGCTCCATACTATACAACCTCTTCCAATGATTTCGCTTTGGTTTTATATCCCGATGGCAAATTCGCCTTTATCTATGGAATCATGGATAACCGGAATTTTATCCAAAAGACTTTCTGTGGAGTTTCAAAGGGAGATGATAAAAACTTTAATCTCGATACCCAATGGAATGCAAATGACCTTACAGATAAGAGCTGGATCTATTATCCTTCACCTGTTCCGCAAGGCATATCATTGACTGAATCGGGATTGCTAAAGGTTGCCGGAATTGATCCTTCACGGATATATAATCTGAATATCCGCGTTGCCGATGCAGGGAAAATTGAGGATTCCCGAGTTTTTAACTTGTCTGACGGACTGATTATCGAACATCAGCTCGTGAGCGATGGCGGTGAGTTTCTGAAGCCTGGAAAACCGGCGTCAATAACTCTGCGCCTGACAAATCAGGGAAGTACATCCATGACCAATCTGCAACTCAGCCTGAGAACTACCGATTCACTGGTTCAGATTACTGACAGTCTGCAAACCGTTACACTTCTTGAACACGGTCAGACATTATCAATACCGGCAGCTTTTTCACTAACGGTTTCGGGTTTACTGCCCAATGATTATCCTGTGATGATGAATATCAACGCCCTGCTGGCTGAAAAGTCGTGGAAGAAGGAAGTTTGTTTGCGGGTTGCAGCGCCGGTTATTATTATTGAATCTCCCCAAATATCTGATGGCTCCAACAATTTGTTAGATCCGGGAGAGGTTGCCGACCTCGTTGTGCCAATAAGGAATTCAGGTTTTCTAAGCGCCGATAACCTTGAACTAAAGCTATTTTCACGCGATTCACTCGTGAGAATCCTTTCTTCTGAGGTTATTCCAATAGATAAGTTATTTCCTTCCTCACTGAATGAATATCGTTTTCAACTTATGGCTTCGCGCGCCATTCATCCGGGGACGTCAGATACGCTTTATCTCTCCCTTAATGATTCATCCGGCGAACTCCAATCGCGCGAGATAATCCTTTCGCTTGGGAAAAAACCGGTTGCCGCGGTGAATCTTTCAGTTTCAAAGGGATCCATGCTGGCTATGGTTAATGCTCTCGACAGTCTTCATGTTGATTATGACACAATCAGTTCGCTGTTATTTGATTATAATCTCTATTCCTCAATATTTCTCATTCTCGGTACAAACGTCCAGGAATCGCATACTATTACCGTTGAGGAGGGCTCTTCGCTTTCAGGCTACCTGCTTAGAAATGGAAATCTCTACATGGAAGGTTATTCTACCTGGTACTATCTGAATAAAACCCCGTTGCATCCTTATTTCAAATATTCAAGCGAAAAAATTCCGGTTTATTTTTATCCCGAAGTAGCGGGCGTTGCGCAGGCATTTACCGATTCGATGACTTATAACTATTCCTCGCCCGTAAATTATGCCGTATTTAGTTTTCAGCCTAAAACGCCCGCTTATTCAACGCTTACCAATCAGGATAGCCTGGCGCGGAATCTCGAAATCGTTTATGACGGCGCTGATTATAAAACCATAGGCTCCATTCTCGAATTTGGTTCAATGAACGGCAACGCGGAGCCTTCATCACAAAAAACGCTGATGAAGCGTTACCTTGACTTTTTTAAACTGAACACAACTGGTCCGTATCCCTATTTCCATGCTTCACAAACAATCGTAAACAGGAACAAAACACTCAATTTTACTGATGATTCATTCGAAAACATTGTCAGCCGCGTATGGGAGTTCGAGGGTGGAGAACCGTCAACCAGCTCTGAAACTAATCCAGCCATTCTCTATTCGCAACCGGGAAAATTTGACGTTAAACTAACCGTTTCTGATGGCGTTCATACGAAAGCGATTCTGAAAAAAGATTATATTCTGGTGGAACAAAATACCGGGATTGCTTCGCGCATGGCTGATTCCTGGTTCAGGGTTTATCCGAATCCAACTACCGGATCAATTAATATTTCGGTTAGTCCGCAGATTTCCGGAACCGGAACCATTGCGATATTTGATTTAACCGGGCGGAAGATGAATGAGTTCCGGTGTGAATTAGGAAAAGATAACCAACCGGTTGCACTTCAATTGGCGGGGTACAAAAAAGGGATGTATTTTGTGCTGTTGAAATGCGGGGATAAGGGTTCCACACAGAAGCTGGCGGTTGAATGATGGTAAAGCGCCAAATTCAAAGTCCCAGATTTCAAAGGAAAAACGAGAAGAAACAAACCATCTTATTCTGAAGTTTTCTGTTTCGTCAGGAAATATTTGCAAAATGCCGTCATGCCACACTCCCCGCATTTCGGTTTACGGGCAATACATATATATCTGCCATGTAAAATCAGCCAGTGATGCGCAATTGAACGAAGGTTTTCGGGAATATAGCGCACCAGTTGTTGTTCCGTCTGAAGCGGCGTCCGGGCATTGGCGGTTAATCCGATGCGGGCAGAAACGCGGAAAACATGCGTATCAACTGCCAGCGCCGGTTTATTAAAAATAACCGACGCAAGAACATTGGCTGTTTTCCTGCCAATACCGGGAATTTTCTGAAGCTCGTCAACATCCGATGGCAACACTCCATTATACTGACTGTTTACTGACTTTGCCATTCCAATCAGACTTTTGGTTTTGTTATTCGGATATGAACAGCTTTTGATCAGTTCAAAAACGGAAGATGGCTCAGCCTCTGCGAGTGATAAGAGATCGGGAAACCTTTTAAAGAATGGCGGAGTAATGATATTCACCCGCTTGTCGGTACATTGAGCCGATAGAATTACCGCAACGGTCAACTGGTACGGATCGGTATAAATGAGTTCTGTTTCAGCGACCGGACGATTTTGCTGAAAAAAATCGAGTACAAGTTGAAATCGTTTTTCTTTTCTCATTCTGAATTATTTGGGCAAAGTTGAGAATAATCAGTGAATAATCAGGTAAGTTTGCATTTTCAGACCTTCAAACTTTGAAACACAAATATGCTTGATTTTGATCTGCTGATAATCGGAGCCGGACCTGCCGGTTGCACACTCGCGCTCAAACTTGCAAACAAAGGACTGCGCATTGGGATTATCGAGAAAGATCTCTTTCCCCGCTCTAAAATTTGCGGCGATGCTTTGAGCGGAAAGGTGATTAATGCGCTGAAACGTTTGCCCGATGGCATTTATCAGGATTTTATCGCAAGAGTCGAAAAAACGCCCTCTGAAGGAATTCGTTTTATCGCTCCAAACCATCATCATATTGATGTGCCTTTTTTTATAAATTACAAAAAAGTGGAATGTCAGGATTATGATGGCTGGGTTCCATTACCACCAACTTTCAAAGAAATTGCCGAGCCTCCCGGTTATATATGCAGGCGAAGCGTTTTCGATCAGTTCCTTTTCAGTAAACTGAGCGCTTACAGCGACGTCAAAGTTATCGGCGGGAAGCGTATCAGAAGCGCGATAATTAATGATGATCATGTGGTAATTACAACCGACGACAATGAATACACAGCAAAGATGGTTGCCGGGGCTGACGGGGTTCATTCCATTATCCGAAAAAATCTGTCGTCGCCGATTGTTGAAAAACGCCATTTTTGTCTTGGAATCCGCGGTTATTTCCAAAATATCGCCAATCTTCATCCTAAAAATTTCATCGAATTGATCTTTCTGAAACCTCTGCTTCCAGGATATTTCTGGATTTTTCCATCAGCCGGAGGTCAGGTAAATGCAGGCTTCGGAATGATGCAAAACCAGGTTCTTAAGCGAAAAGTAAATATGCTGAGGCTTTTCGAGGATCTTATCCATAATCACCCGTTGCTGGCGCCGAGGTTTGCAAATTCAACGTTGATTGGGAAACCCGAAGCCCATAGCCTGCCTATGGGAACGTATAAGTTTACCAGGTCGGGAAACCGTTTCATATTACTTGGCGATGCAGCCTTTTTGGTTGATCCTTTCAGCGGCGAGGGAATAGGAAATGCAATGGCAAGCGGTGAAATTGCCTCATCCATAATTCTTGACTGCTTCCTGAAAAACGACTTTTCCGCCGATGCGCTTAATGCCTATAATATCAGAATACAGAAAAGGTTTGGACAGGAATTTCGAACAACTGCCATTATGCAAAAACTTGCCCGGTTCCCGCGACTGATGAACCTTGTAGTTAATAAAGCTGGAAAAAACAGAGAATTACGGGAATTGCTGACGGCGATGATTACCAAAGAAGAACTGAAAAAAAAGCTGACTCAGCCAGGGTTTTACGCCCGATTACTTTTCCGGTAGCCAATCGGACTAATTGCTGCCTCGCAGGATAGTAACAGAGCCCCTGAAAACATCATCGCTCCATTGCCCTACGCATTTAAGGATATAATAATACGTTCCGTCGGATAAACGGTCGCCATTCCAATCTCCACTTTTGAAATTTGACTGGTTGAAAACCTTTCGTCCCCACCGGTCATAAACCATAAATTCATTGCTCAGATATGCCTGCCGGTAATCTTCAGTTTCCGACTCATCCTTCAACCGGATCTCGAATTTTTCATTCCACTGATCGCCGTTGGGCGTAAAGATATTGGGAATTAAAAGTTCGGCTACTTTAATCGTTAGCTCATGTTCATAAGTAGTGTCACAGCCGTTGATATCGGTAAAACTCAGTTTTACCCTCATCTGCCCCGAACGGTCATACAAGTGTGATGCTGGATTGAGGTTCGGGATTTTAGCGCTGTCGCCAAAACTCCATGTCCAGTTGGTTATGTGTTTGCGCATGGAATCGGCAAATGCTACTGTTATTGTAGGATTTGTGAGGTAAATGGTATCTCTTGGCGAAAAAGTAAAATCAACTTTGGGAGATTTCAAAGCATCAACAAAGTAACCGGTATCATAAACACAACCAATGGAATCGGTGACCCAAAGGCGATAATTTCCGCGACAAAGACCAAAAACAATGGTGTCCTGCGATTTGCCGCCATGCCATTCATAAATATATGGTGGATAATTTGCAAACGGCGTGCCACCGGAAACGAGCGTTTTGAACTGACCCTTGCAATCAACCGGGCAACCGAGTGGATTGTAACGGTAAAGAGTATCAATGTTCATTTTTGGATGCATACGGAGCCGTGCGCCATTGCTGGTATCAGCCACTGCGCCATCAACCGAAACAATGCACCGGTAAACGGCAGTATCAATACTTTTGGCATGTTTAAACCCATAAATCGAATCGGTAGCGCCTGAAATGTTGATCAAATTTTTCTGCCATTGCCAGGAAATTTTTCCGCTTCCGGCGTCGCTTACAAACGATACGAACGCCACGCTGTCTCGGTAGCAAACTATGGTGTCATAAGGTTTTACCTCCACGGTAACCTGACTAATTGCAATAATGTTGAGGAAAAAAAACAGAAGGGAAAGGAGATGTTTCATCGGCAGGTTAATACAGCGCAAAATTAAGAATTTCTTTGACACCATTAATATTGATTCGACACGGTCATGATAAGCGTACAGCCCACCGGGATAAAACGCTCATTTTTTTGCGGGTTCCCCGGTTTTCAAAAGCATTCCATTGCGGAAGGTCTCCTTTTTAATTACGGCTCCTTCCTCATCAAAATAAACCCATGAACCATCCTTGCGACCGTTATTATACTGCCCGGTTGTAGTAACACGTCCTGAGAGTGAAAAGGTTTTAAACGAGCCTTGTTTCTCTCCGGCTTTGTAAGCTCCCCGCAGCTTGATTTTGCCATCCGAAAAATACTGTTCCCAGACGCCATCGGTAACGCCATTTTTATAATTTTTCAATTCCGACATGCCTCCTTCAGGATAATATACCTTCGATTTTCCTTCGATTTTTCCCTCTTTGTAATAATCTTCTGAAACAAGCGACCCGGTAACATCGCTGAAAAACTGCCAGAGACTATCTTTTTTCTCATTCAAATAGTTGCCGGCAGCAAGCTTTTTCCCATTCGGAAAATAGGAAACCGTTACGGCGCGTTTTCCATGTTGAGAGACAACGGAAGATGTTTTCAGCGAACCATCCTTATAGAAATACCGGAATTCGCCGGTTGGAATTCCGGCTACAAAATTGCCCTCATAAATTTTTTGACCGGTTGAATCAGTTTTTCGCCAGAAGCCTTCCTTCCTGCCGTTAGCCCCGGTATGGTTTATGGAATCCTGACCACGAATTGAACCTGTAAAAAAAACGATGATCAATACAATGAAAATCCGTGGCATACGTTTGAAAAAATTACATTTGCAGAATAAACAATAATTTACGTTGCAACCCTACCCCTCAAAACTTCTCGAACAAGCGGTAAACGAAATATCGCGACTACCCGGAATTGGCAGAAAAACAGCCCTTCGCATGGCTTTACACCTTCTTCGCCGCGACACTTCCGAAGTGGAGGCGCTGGGACAAGCGGTAATAAGAATGCGTAAAGAGGTTATTTATTGCAACAGATGTAAAAATATTTCCGATAACGACGTCTGTTCAATATGCGCGAATCTGAAAAGAGATCAGTTTACAGTATGTGTTGTTGAAGATATCCGGGATGTAATGGCTGTTGAAAATACAAACCAGTTCGGCGGGGTTTATCATGTTCTTGGAGGGATTATCTCACCGATGGATGGCGTCGGACCACAGGATCTTTCCATTGATTCTCTGCTCGACAGGATAGAGATGGAGAACATTACCGAAGTCATTCTTGCTCTTCCGACAACCATTGAAGGCGATACGACAAACTTTTACATCGCCCGGCGACTCAACCGATTTAGTGTCAAAATAACAACTATTGCGCGAGGTATTTCAATAGGAGATGAACTTGAATATGCCGATGAAGTTACACTCGGTCGCTCGATATTGAACAGAACGCCATATAATGTTTCAATATGAACCTTGAACCTGCTTCAAAAAGAAAACAATTTGGACTAAAGTCCAGTAACTATCTGTTTATCAATTGCCACGACATTAAGGTCGTGGCAATTCAAGCTGCTGACATACTGGGCTTTAGCCAAATTTTAATTTTCTAACCACGTTTCGGCGTGGACTCAACGTTTTTTCTTCGATTTCAAATTTTAGAATAAGTTTATCCTGTAAATACAAAATTCAGATTTATGTTTAGCGAAACAGATTTAGAACAGATTCAGAGAAAAGGTATGAAACTACCTGCTATTGAGAAACAAATTGAACATTTTATCAACGGTTTCCCATTTATAAATCTTGTGCGTCCTGCCCTTGCCCACAATGGCATAGTTGCTTTAAATGAACATCAACTCGACCGGTACTATCGGAAATTTGAAGAATCCCTTCCTTTTATCAGGGTGGTCAGATTCGTTCCGGCATCGGGCGCTGCAAGCCGGATGTTCAAACATCTGTTTGAATTTGCTGCTGTATATTCACCTGGAAAAGAGGGCGACGACCTTTTAAATAAAGATCAGGGGTTCAATTCTGTCTTTTATTTTCTTCATCATATTGAGGAATTTGCCTTCTACTTAAATCTTTCGGAAAAGCTTGAGGATGCAGGAAATCCTATAGATAGATTGCTCAGGGAAAAAGACTATTCTACCATCATTGATTTTCTGCTTGGCGCAAAAGGGCTGGATTATTCGAATCTTCCAAAAGCATTGCTGAAGTTTCACGATTATCCTGAAGGAGCCCGGACTGCGGCTGAAGAACATCTTGTTGAAGCCGCAGAATATACCAGAGATTCAGAAGGAATTTCCAGGATTCATTTTACAATATCTCCTGAACATCAACAGAAATTTTTGGACATGTTCGATGATGTGAAGGCAAGATATGAATCGCGGCTTGGGGTTAAATTTGAAATCTCATATTCGATTCAAAAACCCGCTACGGATATAATTGCGGTGGATGAGAAAAACAATCCTGTCAGGGATGATCAGGGCAGACTCCTTTTTCGTCCGGGAGGACACGGAGCGCTGATTGATAACCTTAACGATATTGACGCTGATATAATTTTTGTAAAAAACATAGATAATATTGTTCCCGACAGGTTAAAAGCCACAACCTTTCAATATAAAAAAGTCATTGGCGGTTATCTGATTTCCTTAAAAACAATGATTGATAACTACCTTGTAAAGCTCAATAATGGTGAGGCTACTGCGGAAGAATTGTCGGAAATTGCCCGTTTTTCAAAGGAAGAATTATTCCTCGACGCGCCGCACAATTTCGAATCCATGCCATTTACAGTTAAAACCCAGACGTTGTTTAATATGCTTAACCGCCCGGTTAGAATTTGCGGCATGGTAAAAAACGAAGGCGAACCCGGTGGAGGTCCTTTTCTGGTTTCTGATGAAAATGGTAAACTGTCGCTTCAGATTGTAGAATCATCGCAGATCAACCTTAAAGACACTGAACAAAAAGCCATTGTAAATGCCTCCACCCATTTTAATCCGGTTGACCTGGTTTGCGCCACGAGAGATTTTCTGGGAAATAAATTCAACCTGAAGGAATTTATTGATGAAAATACGGGGTTTATTTCATTGAAATCCAGCGGAGGCAAGACCCTGAAAGCTCAGGAATTACCTGGATTGTGGAATGGCGCAATGGCGCGATGGATCACAATTTTTGTGGAAGTTCCGATAATTACTTTTAACCCGGTGAAAACCGTAAATGATTTGCTCAGAGACGAACATCGTTGTCTTTAAAATATGTAAACCCTGGCGAATACTTTTTTCGTGATCAATAATATATCTGTTATGAAGCTGACCCGCTATTCTGTTTTCTTACTTATCTTAATTCTTTTTAGTTTTTCAAAGCTATCCGGTCAGGATAACTATGTTATCAAATTTAAAATCAACGGAAAGAAAGATACAACCTGCATGATTGCCTATTATTACAGCAACGGAACCTACATCAAAGATACTCTTGATCTTGACGGTTCGGGTCGCTGCACATACAAAGCGCCATCGGATATTCCCAAAGGGTTGTATGTTTTTGTAATCTCGGATAAAATCTATTTTGATTTTGTAATCAATAACGATCACAAATTCTCAATGGAAACCAATGCTTCAGACCCTACAAATAAAATGGTTATAAAGGATTCGCCCGATAATCAGTTGTTTTATCAGTATTTACGGTACAACAGATCAAAATTTAACGAAATTCAGGCAATTCAGGATCAGTATAAGAAGGTGGGAGAACCCAAAGATTCTGCCGGCATATACTCCACAAAGATCAATGAGATCAATAAGGAACTGATAAAATTCAAACTCGACATTGTGAAAAAACATCCGGAGTCGTTTACCGCCTTCATGATAAATGCTATGAGAGAACCGGAAATTACCGAATTTCCTACCCTTCCCGATGGCAGGAAAGATTCAACCGCCGCTTATCAATATTATAAGTCACATTTCTGGGAGGGAGTCAATTTCACTGACGACAGGTTACTTCGAACTCCGGTTTTTCACAACAAACTCAAAAAGTATTTTGATAATATCGTAATTCAACAAACCGACAGCATAATCATTGAGATAGACGCCATGATTGAGAAATGCAGACCTAATCCAGAGATGTTCAAATATCTGGTTTGGTTTACAACTTACACTTATGAAAACAGTGAAATCATGGGTTTTGACAAGATATTCGTCCACGTTGTTGACAAATATTATGTACCTGGCCAAACAACCTGGATAACAAAGGATATTAACGAAAAAATCATTAAGAAAGCCAATAAGATACGACCCTTGCTGATAGGCGAAAAGGCTCCCAATATGATTATGCTCGACACCAATAACCAATTGATTTCCATGCACAATATAAAGGCAAAATACCTGATGTTGCTTTTCTGGGATCCCGATTGCAGCCATTGCAAACAGGAAATTCCGGTTATTGATACTTTTTACAATGAGAATAAAGAGAAATACGGACTGGAAATTTTTGCTGTATGTTCAGATACTTCCGTTGTCAAATGGAAAACTGCGCTAAAAATGAAAAAGATGAACTGGATCAACGTTGACGGACCGAGATCAGTTACTGAAGATTACCATGGATTGTATGACATCATTTCTACGCCGGTGATTTATATCCTGAATGAAAGAAAGGAGATAATTGCAAAACGCCTTGCCGCCTCCAAAATCGGCTTTTTCCTCGAAAACTACATAAAGAAACCTCGAAAACCATAAAAAAAGCCGTCCTGAATTATCAGAACGGCTTTTAAATGTTTTCCCTTTTGTTAGTCTTTCACAGCATCAACAACTGCTTTGAAAGCGTCAGGATGATTCATTGCCAGATCGGCAAGCGTTTTCCTGTTGAGGGTTATATTTTTTCCAATGAGTTTACTGATAAATACGGAGTATGACATTCCATACAAACGCACTCCTGCGTTGATACGGGTTATCCACAGCGCGCGAAAATTCCGCTTCTTTGTCCGGCGGTCGCGGTAGGCATAAGTCAAACCTTTTTCTACTGAATTTTTTGCTACGGTCAGAACATTTTTTCTTCTGCCGAACTGTCCTTTCGCCCGCTTGAGTATTTTTTTCCTTCTTTCGCGCGATGCGACTGCATTAACTGATCTTGGCATAATTTGGTTTTTTTTTGTGTTAGCGCTCCCGAAACCGGGAATCTTCAAAAGCTATTCACAAGTTAGACAATAAATAATTTAACCCTGGAGCATCTCTTTTACATTGGCTTCATCTGCCTTGTCAACGGTTGTCGAATAAGTAAGATTGCGTTTCCGCTTTGTACTTTTCTTCGTCAGAATGTGGCTTTTGTAAGCATGCTTCCTTTTGACTTTACCGGTGCCTGTAAGGGTGAACCTTTTTTTAGCGCCGGATTTGGTTTTCATTTTTGGCATGTTATTGATTTTGATTGTTATTAATTAGCGACGCACAGCAGTGCGTCTATACTATCTTTCGCGCTTCGGCGCTTTTCTATTTTTTAGGGGCGATGATCATAATCATTCGTTTGCCTTCGAGGCGGGGCATTTGTTCTATTTTACCTACCTCCACCAACGCCTGGGCAAATTTGAGAAGAATCAGTTCGCCTTGTTCTTTATATATAATTGAACGTCCTTTGAAAAAAACATCAACTTTGACCTTGGCATTTTCCTTTAAAAATTTTATTGCATGGTTCAACTTAAAATTAAAATCATGCTCATCAGTATTGGGTCCAAGTCTGATCTCCTTAACAATGATCTTCGCCGTTTTGGCTTTCATCTCCTTTTGTTTCCTCTTCAATTCATAAAGAAACTTCTTATAGTCAACCACTTTACAAACCGGCGGGTTTGCAGTTGGCGAAATTTCTACAAGGTCGAGACCTTTATTTTCGGCTATATTTATGGCTTCGCGGATATTGTAGATGCCTGGTTCGATATTCTCGCCAACCACCCTTACAACTGGCGCTTTAATCCATTGGTTGATGTTATAGGGTTCCTCTTTCTTCCCGGGTTTCGGAAAACGACGGGGACCGTTAAATTGTGTTACTATGTTTTTTCCTCCTGTAATTAATGAATACTATGATTACTTATTAATGTATTTCTCCAAGTTCATTCTTTATCTCTTCCTGAACAAACCTTATAAAATCTTCAATTTTCTGCGGACCAAGATCGCCATGACCCTGCTTGCGTACCGACACTGTGCCGTCGAGTTCTTCACGTTCTCCCACAACAAGCATGAAAGGTATTTTCATCAGTTCGGCGTCGCGAATCTTTTTCCCTGCCTTTTCATTGCGGTCGTCAATGAGGGTGCGAATTTCGGCATTATTTAGGACATTTAAAACTTTATTTGCATAATCCTGATATTTCTCACTGATAGGCAATACAATAGCTTGATCGGGTGTTAGCCACAACGGAAATTTACCTGCGGTATGTTCCAGTAAAACAGCTACAAACCTTTCCATTGATCCGAATGGCGCCCTGTGTATCATCACCGGGCGATGTTTTTGATTATCACTACCAATGTATTCTAGTTCAAATCTTTCAGGAAGATTATAGTCAACCTGGATGGTTCCGAGTTGCCACTTTCTTCCAAGCGCGTCTTTTACAAGGAAATCCATTTTTGGTCCGTAAAAGGCAGCTTCGCCAAGTTCGATTACCGTATTCAGGTTGCGTTCAATGGCAACTTCACGGATTGCCCGTTCAGCTTTTTCCCAGTTTTCATCAGAACCGATGTATTTTTCCCTGTTATCAGGATCGCGAAGTGAAATCTGGACAATAAAATCTTTGAAATCAAGCGCTTTGAAGATAAGCATCACGATATCCATCACCCCTTTGAATTCATCTTTTACCTGTTCAGGGGTACAAAAGATGTGAGCGTCATCCTGCGTAAATCCGCGGACACGAGTTAAACCATGAAGTTCTCCACTCTGTTCGTAACGATATACTGTGCCAAATTCGGCAAGCCTGACCGGCAAATCGCGATATGAGCGCGGTTTTACCTTGTAAATTTCGCAGTGATGAGGACAGTTCATTGGTTTCAGGAAAAATTCTTCTCCCTCAACCGGCGTTGAAATCGGTCGGAAAGAACTTTCTCCATATTTCTGGTAATGACCAGACGTTTTGTAAAGTTCAACATTTCCAATATGGGGACACATAACCTGCTCGTAACCTGCCTTTTTCTGAACTTTTTTCAGAAACATCTCTAAGCGTTCACGCAGCGCGGCGCCTCGTGGCAGCCATAATGGCAGCCCAAGACCAACTTTCTGAGAAAATGCAAACAGTTCGAGTTCCTTACCTAATTTCCGGTGATCGCGTTTCTTTGCTTCCTCCAGAAAGACAAGGTAATCGTCAAGCTCTTTTTGTTTCGGGAAGGTGACGCCATAGACACGCGTCAATTGCTTCCGTTTTTCGTCGCCCCTCCAATATGCTCCTGCTATATTGAGTAATTTGACCGCCTTAATAAATCCTGTATCAGGAATATGCGGACCTCTGCATAAATCGGTAAATTTTCCAGATTCGTAAAATGTAATGCTGCCATCGTCAAGTCCTTCAAGCAACTCAATTTTATATTCATCGCCTTTGGAGGTAAAATAATTGATAGCTTCTGATTTAGAAACATCCTTGCGGACAAAGTTTTGCTTTCCCCTTGCTAATTCGAGGATTTTCTTTTCGATTTTTCCAAAATCATCGGATGATATGGGTTGATCGCCAAAATCAATGTCATAGTAAAAACCATTTTCAATATCAGGACCAATCCCGAATTTCACTCCAGGATAGAGCGCTTCAATAGCTTCTGCCATAAGGTGAGCGGAGGAATGCCACATTGTTGCCTTCCCTTCCGCATCATTCCAGGTCAGCAATTTCACTTTTGCATCGGTATAAATCGGACGTGTTGCGTCGCATACCACGTTATTTACTTCAATGGAAAGCACATTTCTGGCAAGACCTTCACTAATGCTTTTTGCTATATCCAATCCTGTAACCCCTTCAGGAAATTGACGAACTGAGTTATCGGGTAAAGTGATATTAATCATGGTAAAAGGAAATTTTTAAGGGGTGCAAAAGTACAAATATTAATTTAATTCCCAATGACTTTAAATTCGGTGCGACGATTGTTTGCCCTTCCCGCCTCCGTCATATTTTCATCAATAGGTTTTTGAAAACCATAGCCGGCAAAGGAAAGACGTGAATTACCAACCTTATTTTCAATAAGAAATTCGTAAACAGCTTTTGCGCGGTTTCGGGATAGTTCAAGATTGTGTTCCGCCGAACCAACATTATCTGTATGTCCGCTAATCTCTATTTTCAGATTTGGATTCTGGATGAGAAGTCCCAGCAGTTTATTTAACTCTGCAAGTGATTCATCTTTTAGAATAAATTTATCAGTATCAAAAAAGATATTTTTCAAAACCACTGCCTCGCCTACCATAATTGGCTTTAACGGTATATCTTTAATAAAAGGCTTTGCCTGAGTATTTGTTCCCGACATCATAAAGTTATCAGAATAGAAAAGATACCCGTTCAAAGAAACATTCAGCGCGTAGTTTCTTTCAGTTGGCAATGCAAGTAGAAATTCTCCGGTTAAACGGTCAGAGCGCGATTCAGCGACAATTTTTGAAGTTGTGAGGTCAATCAGTTCAAAACGGGCTTCGAGCCTTGCTTCTGTTGTTTCATCAAACACAATCCCTTTGAAATAGTTTGTAAGAAGTGGTCTGGCGTCATGGTACAACTGAAACTGATAAATATCCTGTCGCCCTTTGCCACCAAGTTTATCAGATGAAATATATGCAAGATTTCCTTTAGCATTAACCACAAGGGTAATTTCATCAGCGTATGTATTTATCGGATAACCAAGATTTACGGGTTTTTGCCATTTGCCATCTGGTTTTTTCCGCGTCACAAAAAGATCATATCCTCCCAATCCAAGGTGTCCTTTGGAAGAAAAATAGAGAGTTTGATCATCCGGATGAATAAACGGAGCCATTTCTTCAGCCGGGGTATTAACCGAATCGCCAAGGTTCACAGGCACGCTCCAACCGCCATTGGGCTGTAATACGGTTTTCCAGATATCCGAACTGCCTTTTCCGCCTGGTCTTTTGCTGGCAAAATAGAGAGTCTTTCCATCTGAAGAAAAAGATGGCTGGGAGTCCCATTGCGGCGAATTAACCGTTTCGCCGAGGTTTACAGGTTCCGACCACCCATTTCCATTACGCATTGAGCGGTAGATATCACAGCTTCCAAAACCATCTTCACGATTGCATGCCGCAAAAAACAGGTAATTCCCATCAGGGGAGATTGACAAAGCGCCTTCATTTCCCTCAGAATTGATAGGCGAGCCAAGATTCAGCGCCTTCAACCACAAGGAATCTTTTTTCAGGCATTGATAAAACTCCTCATTGAAATTCCGGTTTTGGTTAGACGATCCAGAGCCTATCAGATCCCACCGCGTAAAATAGAGACGTTCTTCGTCGGCGGTAACGCCATTTATATATTCATCAAATTCGGTATTTACGCTATCTCCCAGGTTAAATGGTAAAAAAGGGACCGGATTTGCCACACATTTTTCGCCAAATTCCGAGATTTTCAAACCTCTTTCGGCGTTACGGCGTTTCTGTTCGGGCATTTGGTCAGATTCAAGAAACCGCTTAAAGTTTAACCGGGCGTCGGCGTATCTGCCAATAGAAAGCTCGGCGCCGGCAATGATATAATAAAGTCCTGGAAATACGGGATTTCCAGTTTGGAACGCTGAATGGTATGAATCAATGGCTTTTTCCTTCTGCTGATCATCGGCAAAGATATCCCCTTGTAAAATGAAGGCTTCTGTAAATCCAGGATCCTGGTCAATAGCTTTTTTTACTTCGTTCAAAGCCCGTTCAAAGTTTTTAGCCTGATAAAAATCGTATGCTGAATAGAAAAACTTCTCTGCCCTTTTATTCCCGGTTGAAAGAGGTTGGCTCTGTCCGTAAAACTCAGCGGGCAGGAGGCTAAATAAAACGATAATGGTTACCAAAATCCGTTTTACAATCATGGGATTCGCATATATTTATGACTTTGCAATGAGATTCTCCATTTTGGGTTCGCCTTGATATAACCGATAATCTGCGGCATCATTGTTTCATGCCGGCTCCATTCGGGTTGTAGGTATAATAAACATCGTGATGACACAATCGAAGCATTTTCCTCCGCCCATTGAAAGTCGGAAGGTTCATGAATAATTACCTTCAGTTCATCGGCAAGTTTTGCGACTTCATTCAGTGGCGGCACATCTATTTTTGGCGAAAGACATATCCAATCCCATTTTCCGCTAAGCGACTGAGAACCGGATGTTTCAAGAAACGACCTGATTTCTGCTTCCTGAAGTTTTTGACAAAGATAATCCAGGTTATATAAGAGAGGCTCGCCCCCGGTGACAACAACTGCTTTTGCAGGTTGGGATGCTGTGCGGGCTACAACATGATCTGTCGCTATCGGCGGGAACTCAGAGCTATTCCACGACTCTTTAACATCACACCATTTGCATCCGACGTCGCAACCGCCAATGCGGATAAAATATGCCGCCTGTCCGGTATTGAAGCCTTCGCCCTGAACAGAATAGAATTCTTCCATCACGGGCAGCGCTTCGCCTGATTTCAACAAATTGATCTGTAACTGGTCTGACAAAATCAGTGGATTTCTAATTTTGCTGCCTTGAGCGTGTTCAGAAGAAGGGAGACTATTGTCATAGGACCAACGCCGCCCGGAACCGGGGTGATATAACTACATTTACCGGCAACCTCGTCAAATCTGACGTCGCCTTTCAGTTTAAAACCCGATTTGGTTTCATCAGAAGGAACCCGATGAACGCCAACATCTATTACCACTGCATTTTTCTTAACCATATCGGCGGTTACAAAACCCTCTTTTCCAATGGCGACAATAAGAATATCCGCTCCCGATGTAATGGATGGAATATCCTGTGAATAGCTGTGGCAGATAGTCACTGTCGCATTGCCGGCGTTCGACTTTCTCGAAAGCATGATACTTATCGGCGTTCCAACAATATGGCTTCTGCCAAGAACCACACAGTTTTTTCCAGTTGTTTCTATTCCGTACCGTTCAAGCAATGTAATGATTCCATAAGGAGTTGCGGGTAAAAAGCAGGGCTGATTCAGCGTCATTTTACCGATATTTACCGGATGAAAACCATCAATATCTTTCAACGGATCAATCCGTTCGATGATCTTTTGTTCGTCAATATGTGTTGGTAATGGAAGTTGAACAATAAAACCATGGATTTGGTTATCATGGTTCAGAAAATCCACTGCTTCCAGTAATTTCTGCTCAGTTATATTTGCAGGATACCGATATACTGATGATAAAAAGCCAACTTCATGGCAGGCTTTTTCCTTGGCGTTTACATAAGTAATACTTGCAGGATCATCTCCAACGAGAACTGCTGCAATGTGTGGCGGTTCTAATCCTTTGTCCAGAAAATTCTCCTGAACATCTTTTGCAATCTCTGATTTTATCTGATCTGCAATCAGTTTTCCATCCAGTATTTTCATCTTACCTTCTTAATTCTTGTTTCTGATGTTCCTCATCAGGTTGCCAATGTTTTTTCCTTTGCTTGTAGTCACCATTTTCATCATTTTCCGAGTGTCATCAAATTGTTTAATCAACCTATTAACATCCTGTATAGTGGTTCCTGATCCCGACGCTATCCGTTTCCGGCGACTTCCGTTGATGATTTCCGGATTGACACGTTCGGCAGGAGTCATGGAATGAATAATGGCTTCAATTCCTTTGAATGCGTTATCGTCAATTTCAAGGTTGCGTATTGCTTTTCCCATTCCGGGAATCATCCCCAGCAAGTCTTTCACGTTGCCCATCTTTTTAATTTGTTTGATCTGAGCAATGAAATCATTGAAATCAAACTGGTTTTTGGCAATTTTTTTCTGAAGTTTCTGCGCCTCCTCCTCATCGTATTGCTCCTGAGCTTTTTCTACAAGTGAAACAATGTCGCCCATGCCAAGAATACGATCGGCCATACGTTCAGGGTAGAAGATATCAATAGCGTCCATTTTTTCACCAAGACCAACAAATTTTATTGGCTTGTTCACAACCGATTTAATGCTCAGCGCGGCGCCGCCGCGGGTATCGCCATCAAGTTTTGTAAGAACAACTCCATCAAAATTGAGGCGATCGTTAAATACTTTGGCGGTATTTACAGCGTCCTGACCGGTCATGGAATCAACCACAAACAGTGTTTCCTGGGGATTCAATGCCGCTTTGATGTTTGAGATTTCATCCATCATCATTTCGTCAATGGACAAACGTCCGGCGGTATCCACGATGACAACGTTATAATTTTTGTCTTTCGCATATTGGATTGCGCGCCTTGCAATTTTCACCGGTTCATTAACGGAAACCTCCGAGAAAACTTCCACTTCAATCTGTTCGCCAAGTACCTTAAGCTGTTCAATAGCGGCAGGGCGGTAAACGTCGCAAGCCACGAGCATGGGACGCTTACCGCGTTTGGTTTTAAGATAATTTGCCAGTTTTGCCGCGAATGTTGTTTTTCCTGAACCCTGAAGACCGGCTATAAGTATAATGGCTGGATCTCCTTTGAGATTCAGTTCGGTTTTCTGACCTCCCATCAGTTGTGACAATTCCTGATGAACGATCTTAACCATTAATTGTCCCGGAGAAACCGCCGTAAGCACATTTTGTCCAAGCGCCTGATCCTTAACCTGGTCGGTAAACTGTTTCGCAATCTTGAAACTCACGTCGGCGTCGAGTAAAGCTTTCCTGACATCCTTCAGCGTTTCGGCAACGTTTATCTCTGTGATATGACCATGACCTTTCAGAACTTTAAAAGCTCTGTCTAATTTATCGCTTAATCCTTCAAACATAAGTAAATAATGTTAATGGAATTTTTTCTGATTATTTTGCAAAATTAGCATTTTATATTATTCGGAATGCCCTTTGATATATGAGAAACGACTAACTAAAAGATAATGAATTGCTTTCAAGCATAGTTTGCCGGTTGTCGTTTTATAAAACGGCGCAAAGTCTTTAAAAATAGTTTGCTGTGAGGTCAGGAAGTCTGAATTCATCAATCACTCTTTATGATAAATAATCGCCGCGTTGCAACCGCCAAATCCTGATGCTGTTTTGAGAACCATTTTTATTTCCGCTTCCTGATGTTTTGTGATAATATTTAGCGGTATTGACACTCCTGGCGTTTCAAAACCTGCTGAACGAAACAGAATGTCATTTCTCATAGACGCAACCGCCGATACCGACTCAATCAGTCCGGCGCCGCCGAGTGTATGCCCCCAGTAACCTTTCATACTGTTTACCGGAACATGAGACATTTCACTTAACCCAATTGCCTTCGATTCCATCTCATCATTAAATGGCGTGGCTGTTCCATGTGCCGAGATATATTGAACAGAGGATGGATTTGCATTACTCCGCCGCAGGGCGATATTTATAGCCATGCTCAATTCCTCGCCGGTTCGCGACGGACCGGAAATATGGTTGGCGTCATTGGTCGTAGCCGCTCCTGCTACTTTTATGGCGGGTTTACTATTGTTATCGGGTTTAACCGACAGAATCATCGTTCCACAACCTTCTCCCAGCGACAAGCCGGTGCGGTTAAGATCGAAAGGTTTGCATGGAGCTGGGCTTAAAGCCTGAAAAGACTGGAATCCGGAGATTACAAATTCAGAGGCAATATCTCCGCCTGTTACAACTGCATTATCAAATAAACCATTCTGAAGAAACCGCGTGGCAGCCATAACCGCCACAACGCCGGAAATACAGGCATTGGAAATTATCAGCGGCTTTTCCACGAAACCAAAGAAATGCTGAATAACTCGCGCCAGTTCCCAAAGATAAAGGCGTTTGTGACCGAATAGCATTTTATTACGATCTTCGAGCAGGGCGATATTGCCTTTTGTAGTTGAAATAACAAGCATGGTTCGAGGATCCTGCGGATTTACCTGCCTGTTGCTTAAGGCGTCGTGAATGGAAAGAATAAACAGTTTTTCGAGACGCGTAAATGCATTGGAAGGCATTATAGACTTATACAGATCAATTAATTCGTCGAATTTTATCGTTAATTGTGTTGTATCAACCAGCGAAACCGCTATTGGAAAAGGATAAAGAAGAGGATCGTCAACTGTTTTAATGCCGATACGATTATGCATTACGGATTCGATATTTCCTGCGGTGGAAAATCCGAGAGAGGTGATGATATTGTCGCTTAGAATATATACCGGTTTCATTAATTCAGATTAAATGCTCCATTTTTGTTTCCATCTGATAAAAAAATCAGGATTGGTTAATAACAGCTCGCCTTCCAGTGTAAGAAATACCTGAGTGGACGACCCGGTTGCGGCAATTTCCATATCTTTTTTCCGGTAAACAGTATAGTCAAAAACTATCTTTGCCGCCTCTGAGGGCACAAAACGTGTCTCAACAATAGCAATATCGCCATATTCGAGCGGACGCTTAAAGTCACAGTTTATCCTTACAAGCGGGACCATCACATTATTTTTATAAATATCAAGATATCCCAGGTTGTATCTGATTCCAAAAGATTCCCTGCCATCTTCAAAATATCGGAGATAATTGCCATGCCAGACAATCCTCATGGAGTCAACTTCTGAAAATCTGACCTCTATTTCCTTCCTGTCGGTGAGTTGCATAGTTGGTTTATTTTGTTCTGCTGAATATCGTGTGAATATAGGTCCGACTTGCCGTTGAAAAACAAAGATAATTATACTTTTTAATCTCCAGCAATTTTTCATCAACCCGTTCGCGAATTATTGTCCTCCTGGCGTCAGGGATATTTGGAAAAGTAGGCAATGTTAAGATAGATCGTATCGGCTGATTATGCAAATACTTTGAAATCCCGCGGCAGGTCTCTTTGGATATATCCTTTTCGCATTGTATAATTATGAAATACTTTGATTTCTGGTCAATCCATATTACCAGATAGATGGGATTTTTTCCTTGGAGGTGGGCTCCTTGAGGATGAATGTGACGGTTGCCATATTTGCAAGTATTGCTTTGTATTTGCGAAAATATAATTATCTTTGTTTTTCAACGGCAAGTCAGACCGTTATTCACACCATATCCAGTAAAACCGCAAGTTTTTAGGTTAAGCAAATATTTTTGAAATGGGGACGGTTGAGGAGACGGTAAACGTAAATTAATGTTAATTTAATTGAACGAAACTGAATCATTGATGTTGTGAAAAGTCTAATTTTAGTGGGGTTTGTGAGATGATTTAGTTCAGGAAGGGAAAAAGAATTTGTATCCAGTTCCGGGCACAAAATCATATTAAAACCCACATTTATCGTGGGTTTTGTTTTTTATGGTATCCTTAAACGTAAATAAAAAATTTCCAATCAGAAATGACAGAACTAAAAGCCGGCGATATCGCCCCCGATTTTCAATCAGTGGACCAAAATGGCGCCCCAATTTCACTTTCCAGTTTCAGGGGAAGTAAAGTGATACTCTATTTTTATCCAAAAGACAACACTCCGGGTTGTACCGCAGAAGCTTGCAATCTTAGAGATAACTATCAGATTCTCATTGAGAAAGGCTTCAAAATTATCGGCGTTAGCGCGGATGATGAGAAGTCTCATAAAAATTTTTCTGAAAAATACGTATTACCTTTTGCCCTTATTCCTGATAAACCAATAAAAATCATCCGGGATTATGGAGTTTGGGGAAAAAAGAAACTTTACGGCAAAGAATATGAGGGGATCAACCGGGTAACTTTCATCATAGATGAAAACGGTAAAATTTCTCACATCTTTTCCAAAGTTGACGCCAGGAACCACACCGCCCAGATACTGGAGCAGATGAAGTAAAGACGCGCAGTAGCGCGTTTACACCGCAGTAAAGACGCCCTGCGGTGCGTCTAAACCCCGCGTCTCAACTTAAAGGAGGAACAAAAAAATGACAACCGAAGTAAACAAGGAAAAAGTTAAAGCCCTTCAGCTCACACTCGATAAGCTGGAAAAGACTTTTGGAAAAGGAACGATTATGCGCCTGGGGGATAATGCTATCGAAGCAGTTGAGGTAATTTCAACCGGTTCTATCGGATTGGATGCTGCGCTGGGCATCGGCGGGCTGCCTAAAGGCAGAGTCACTGAAATCTATGGACCAGAATCTTCAGGAAAAACCACGCTGGCGCTTCACGCCATCGCTGAATCACAAAAAACAGGCGGAATAGCTGCATTTATTGATGCAGAACATGCATTCGACCGCTTTTATGCTCATAAACTTGGCGTTGATGTTGAAAATCTGCTTGTTTCTCAGCCCGACAGTGGCGAGCAGGCGCTTGAAATCACTGAAAATCTTATTCGTTCGGGAGCGATAGATATCATCGTAATTGATTCTGTCGCCGCTCTTACCCCTAAAAGTGAAATCGAAGGGGAAATGGGCGACTCAAAAATGGGATTGCAAGCCCGATTGATGTCGCAGGCGCTTAGGAAACTTACAGCTACGATCAGTAAAACAGCAACCTGCTGCATTTTTATTAATCAGTTGCGTGAAAAAATAGGAGTGATGTTTGGCAATCCAGAAACAACTACAGGCGGAAATGCACTCAAATTCTACGCATCGGTGCGACTTGATATTCGCAAACAAACCCAGATTAAAGAAGGCGAGGAGATTGTCGGGAACCATGTGAAGGTGAAGGTAGTCAAGAACAAAGTAGCCCCGCCGTTCCGGAAAGCCGAATTTGATATCATTTTTGGCGAAGGAATATCAAGAGCCTTCGAAATTATTGACCTTGCAACCGAACTAAATGTGATTAAAAAGAGCGGTTCCTGGTTCAGCTATGGCGATACCAAACTTGGGCAAGGCAGGGATGCTGTTAAGAAAATCTTACAGGATAACCTGGAACTGGCTGACGAACTGGAGATGAAAATCAGGGAATCATTGAACAGTAAGAAAATTTAAGAATGAATAATCTCTTTGGACGTCTGTTCGTATGCATTTTAGCCCTCACGGCTTGTCGTTCAGGTAATGATGGGGCTTACGAAACCGGCGTTACCGATACCACCCGGATTAAACTTATGGTACTTAATCAGGAAATTGAGGATGACGCCACCAACGCTGACCTATATAACCAGCGCGCAGTTTATTATATTTCAACCCGTGATTTTGATAAAGCTTTGCAGGATATTCGTCAGGCGATTTCAATCTCTCCGGATAAATCCGGATTGTATGTTACATTGTCTGACGTTTACCTGCTAACAGGAAAACCGGATAACTGCAAAGAAGCGCTTAACAAAGCAATTGAAATTAATCCGAAGGATGCGCAAGCAATGCTAAAACTTGCCAAGCTTTATCTGATCATTAAAGATTATCCAAACTGCTTTTCCACCGTTAATCAACTCTTAAAAATTGACCAGGGGAACGCCGGCGGCTATTATACCCGCGCTATTGCTCTGCTTGAAAAAGAGGATACCATTCCCGCTGTTAAAGACCTTCAGAAGGCAGTTGATAATAACCAGAATTTTTATGACGCTTATGTTCAGCTTGGTGAACTTTATGCAATAAAAAAAGATCCTTTGGCTGAAATGTACCTTAAAAATGCGCTGAATCTGCAACCCCAAAGCCGCGAAGCCTTGTATATGCTTGGCATGTATTATCAGGAATCGGGAATGTACGACAAGGCGATTGCTACATACGAAAATCTTTCAAAAGCAGATACCTCTTTTCGCGAAGCTCCATATAACATCGGTTATATTTATATGGTGTATCTAAATGAATTCAGGAAGGCGATACCCTTTTTTACCGAATCGCTAAAAAAAGATCCGGAATATTATAAGGCTTACTTTAACAGAGGATATGCTTATGAACTTGCAGGAGATTATCAGAAAGCATACAATGATTATCAGAAGGCGCTCAAACTACGTGTGAATTATGATAAGGCTGTGGAGGGGCTGAACCGGCTCGATAAACTGAAATTCAGATAAATTCCTTCTTGATTATCTTTAGTTCTTTAAGAAGCAGCGCTGAATTTAGTTCAAGATCTTCCAAGGCTTTCTCCAGCCCTGCCACAATTTCTTTCTTAGCCATTTCATCGAGTCTTTTACTCTGTTCAATGGTTACCGGATCCATGAAGTTGGCAATAACCCCTTTAAGGCTGTGCGCATTGAATTGTAAATTTTTAAAATCCTTATCTGTAACATTCGCCCTCAACTTTCTGAACCGATCATCATATTCAGAAACGAAAATATCAATGATTTCAACAATGACCTCCTTATCGAAATATTCAAAAACATCATTGAATTGTTTACGATCAATCATGGCATAACATTTTTTACAAAGATAGAAAAGTATTTAACTGGTTACTATTAAAAAATAATTTCTGAATCTCCTGCCGGGTAAATGATTGCATGAACTGCGGCGTGGGCATTTATCAGGCGTGTGCCGTATCGGGTTTCAAAAAGCCGTTTACATTCTTTTACTGCATTTTCCTTAAAGGTTCTCACAGGATTCTGATACAACATTAAAAAATCTTTCAAATCCTGGTAAGTGTCGGTAAAACATTCAGCCAGACTGCCTTTCACTGGATCGGTGTGACTTTTTTCATTAAGATCAATATAGTAAAACCCGTCAGCCGAACCGAAAGCAGTATGAAGCATATTAAACATTGTTTCCCACTGTTCTTCGGTTACATAATGCTCAACAGCATCTTCATCACTGACTTCGGTATCGGGGAGCAAAGCGCTCTTCAGGTAGATTAGTGGGATGATCTTTTGCACGAAACTAAGTAATTCATCCAATGTGTACTTGTCGGCTTTTTCAAGAAAAAGGCAATATTCGTTAGCAACAGTGATCATTTCAAGCACCTTTCTCGAGTAAAGAAGATCTGTTTCAAGGGGTGAAATTAGTTCATTCATTAGGTAGATTTGAAAGTTTTCTTTTGAGTAAACTTTAATTGAAGTAATGATTTTGATTTCTGGCAAAGGTACTTTCTTTTACTTTTAATAACGCATCAGAATACGAATCAGTTCTGAAACCTTACTTTTGCAGCAAAAAAAATGATAAATCTTACCGACAGGATAGAATCATTTGCGTATCTGGGAAAACTTCTATCCATATTTCCTGACGATTACTCAATTGCTGAATTGTCAACTATCAAAGAAGCTGCCATACAGTCGTCAATCGAAAATGGCTGGTTTACCTTTGAAAATATAACCATTGCACTGAATAGTCTCGGTCGGATGCTACGCGAGGATCATCTGCAAAAATGGTTGCAACCTTATTCAGCTTTGGCAGAAAAGCAATCTTCCCAAAAAACAATTGGCGTTGTGATGGCTGGAAATATCCCGCTTGTAGGCTTTCATGATTTTCTTTGTGTGGCGATGAATGGAAATAAAATTCTCGTTAAATTATCATCCAACGATTCATGGTTATTCCCGGCGATTGCAGAACTGCTCATACTGCATAATAACCTTTGGAGCGACCAATTTTTCTTTACAACCGGCAGACTTGAAAAATTTGATGCAATAATAGCAACGGGAAACAACAAAACTGCAAAGTATTTCGAGTACTATTTTGGTAAATATCCTCACATAATAAGGCATAACAGAAACAGCGCGGCTATTATATACGGTAATGAAACATCTGAAACACTTGAAAAGATTGCCAGGGATATTATGCTTTATTTTGGAATGGGATGTAGAAGTATTACCAAAATTTATGTTCCTGTCAATTATAATTTTACTCCATTAATAAATGCTTTGGATATTTACAGGGAAGTTGCCAATCATCACAAGTACCGTAATAACTATGACTATAATCGGACAGTTTTCCTTATCAATCAGATTTCTTTCATTGACGCCGGGTATTTGCTATTGACAGAAAACCATGCTTTATCATCACGAATTGCTGTTCTCCATTATGCATATTACCTGCAAATTGAGGATGTTATTTCTGAAATCAATGCCTTTTCTTCAGATATACAGTGTGTAGTCAGTGATATTCCGTTAGATATTGGTTCAGTGCAACCTGGCGAAGCACAGCGTCCTTCTTTATGGGATTACTCAGACAACGTTGATACCATGAAGTTTTTGCTCGAATTATTAATTTGATTGTAGTCCATTCTGATTTTTATGATTTAGTATGATTTTTACTGCCGTTTTCAGCATATTTATCTGCGTCACCTGCAATAATTTTTACTTTGAAAATATCATTGGAAATCAAATAATATTTATTAATTTTGCACCCTCATAAAAATATCCAGTTATAATGAAAAAAGATATTCATCCCAAAGACTACAGATTGGTCGTGTTTAAAGATATGTCGAATGATTATGCATTCCTTTCCAAATCAACCGTAAATACCAAAGAAAAGATTATTTTCGAAGATGGCAAAGAGTATCCGGTTGTAAAACTGGAAATTTCACACACTTCACATCCTTTCTATACCGGAAAAATGAAATTAGTTGACACTGCCGGTCGTGTTGATAAATTTAAAAGTCGTTATCAGAAACATATTGACAAAAACGCAGCCAAGTAAACTAATCGGTATTTTTTAAAAGAGCCTCCGTTTTTTTGCCGGGGGCTCTTTTTTTATTGGAAGATTTTTTTACATTTGCATATACCATAAAATATCCGATTCATCCTTAAACCTATTGTAACATGAACTATATTCTCTTTGATGAAAGTATCGTAAGAACCAATTTGCTGCCATTGACTTTTGTGCGTCCTGTTGCCGATATCAGAATAGGGATTTTAACCATCAGAGAGAAATGGGAAAAACGATTAAAGGCCACCACATCTACGTTGACTGATAATCATCTGGCGACAAAATACCCTATTATAAAGGAAGCTGAAAATATTCTTATCAATGGTTCCATTTGTCCCAATGATGAAATTGTTCAGGCTGTAAAAAACCTGAAACCAAACCAAACAGTAGTTTATAATGATACGATTATCGCTTTGCATGTTACTGAAGAAGATCTTGACAGGATTGGCGATACATCATCAGAAGGAATTGAAGAGATTTCCATCGCCGACGCTCCTTTGAAAATAAACCATACCTGGGAAATTTTTTCAAAAAATGAGATGGCGCTGGAAGATGATTTTATACTGTTGACAAAGGGCAGAAAATCACAGCCGTTGAGTGATTCCAACCGCGTAATTGGCGGCGACAGAGTATTTGTTGAGAAAGGAGCAACAGTTGAATGCGCAATTCTCAACGCATCAACAGGTCCTATATATATTGGGAAAGATTCAGAGATAATGGAAGGCGCAGTGATACGCGGACCTTTTGCATTGTGCGACCATGCCCAGGTTAAAATGGCTGCCAAAATTTATGGACCCACAACCATTGGTCCATATTGCAGAGTTGGTGGTGAAGTAAATAATTCTGTTATTTTCGGGTTTTCAAATAAAGCTCATGATGGATTCCTTGGTCACTCTGTTATAGGTGAATGGTGTAATATTGGCGCTGACACCAATACGTCGAATCTCAAAAACACATACGACACAGTTCGGTTATGGAGTTACGGCAAGCAGACTTTTATCAATACGCATCTGCAGTTTTGCGGTCTTATCATGGGCGATCACTCCAAGTGCGCAATCAACACAATGTTCAATACAGGAACCGTGGTTGGAGTGAATGCAAATATTTTCGGTTCAGGGTTTCAACGTAATTTCATTGCCTCCTTTACATGGGGCGGAACCGCAGGCCATACCAACTACAGCATAAAGAAAGCGCTTGAAGTTGCAGAAATGGTCTTTAAACGCCGACACTGGATATTTGATGATACTGAAAAGGATCTTTTAACCAGTGTTTATAATCTGACCCTGAAGAATAAGTACCTTTAATTCCTGTATTCAAATTGCTGGCACATTAATTGACATTACCGCGATTCTGATAGTTATCAGGGTTTGTGACATTTTGACTTTTACCAGATATGGAGAATTTATTGGAAACCGAAAAATGGATGTTTTCTGATTTGATGGATTCAGAAACCGAATTTATCCCACTATTATCAGCAGAGGATGAAGAGGCAATGAACACTGAGGATGTTCCTGAGTCTTTACCAATCCTTCCATTACGCAATACCGTGTTATTTCCCGGCGTGGTTATTCCCATAACGGTTGGCCGTGACAAATCAATTAAGCTGATCCGTGAGTTCTATAAAGGAAGCCGGACTATTGGTGTTGTTTCACAAAAGGACGCCATTATCGAAGATCCTGAATTTGGTGATTTGCATACGGTTGGAACGGTTGCGCATATTATTAAAATCCTTCAGATGCCCGATGGTAGTAACACTGCAATCATTCAGGGAAAACGACGTTTTATTATCAGAGATCTCATTCAGTCTGAACCATATATAGTCGCTACTGTGAGAGCATTGGAAGCCCCTGTGATTATTCCAAGCGACAACGGAGAGTTCAATGCACTTATATCATCGTTAAAAGATCTTGCTATCCAGATCATCACAAAATCACCAAATATCCCTTCCGAAGCGGCTTTTGCAATTAGAAATATTGAATCTCCCTCATTTTTAGTCCATTTTATCTCCTCAAATTTAAATGTCGAACTTTTAGAAAAACAAAAACTTCTCGAAGTCGCAGACCTATCTGAGTGTGCACACCTCGTCTTAACTTACCTCACCAAGGAATTGCAGGTTGCCGATTTAAAACAGCAGATCCAGAATAAGGTAAAAACCGATATGGATAAGCAGCAAAGAGACTTTTTTCTTAATCAACAGTTGAAAACTATACAGGAAGAGTTGGGAGGCAACCCCAACGCACAGGAAGTGAATGCATTGAGAGAACAGGCTAAGAATAAAAAGTGGTCGAAGGAAGTTACAGAGGTTTTCGAAAAGGAAATGACTAAACTGCAGCGAATGCACCCAATGGCGGCGGAATATTCAATTCAGACAAATTATCTTGAAACGTTGGTACAACTTCCCTGGGATGAGTTATCTACCGATAACCTTGATCTTGATCATGCCCAGATTGTTCTTGATGAAGATCATTACGGACTCGAAAAGGTTAAAGAAAGAATTATCGAATACCTCGCGGTTATCAAACTTAAACGCGATCTGAAATCTCCTATATTGTGCCTTGTAGGTCCTCCGGGAGTCGGAAAAACTTCACTCGGAAAAAGCATTGCCCGCGCCCTTTGTCGCAAATATACCAGAATGTCGCTCGGTGGTTTGCGCGATGAATCTGAACTCAGAGGGCATAGAAAAACTTACATCGGAGCAATGCCCGGACGTATTCTGCAAAACCTAAAGAAAGTGAAAACTTCAAATCCCGTTTTCGTTCTCGATGAGATTGATAAAGTAATGGGAATGAACATAAATGGCGACCCTCAGGCTGCTTTACTTGAAATTCTTGATCCTGAACAAAATATTGCATTTTATGACAATTACCTTGAAATAGAATATAATCTTTCGCGGATTATGTTCATCGCAACTGCCAATACACTTGCAACAATTCATCCCGCTCTACGCGATCGTATGGAAATCATTGATATTCCAATCCGGTGTGCGTTCACTTGAAAAAAGTCTGGCAAAGATTATCCGCAGCAAAGTTAAATCAATAGTAACCAATGAGAAATTTACGAAGAAACTTGATGAAGCAGATCTGAAAAAAATTATGGGAATCCCAATCTTTCAGGCTGATAAATATATATCAAATGATGTGGCAGGCGTTGTTACAGGACTTGCCTGGACTATGACCGGAGGTGAAATATTATTTGTGGAAGTTAGTCTCAGCAGAGGTAAAGGCGATTTAACTCTCACCGGTAACCTTGGCGATGTGATGAAGGAATCTGCTTCCATTGCTCTGGCTTATCTTAAAGCTCATTCTGAAGTTTTTAGCATTGATCCCGAAGTTTTTCAACATTGGAACGTCCATATCCATGTTCCCGAAGGAGCCACCCCGAAAGACGGACCTTCGGCTGGAATCACAATGTTTACGGCGCTGGCGTCGGCATTTACACAGTATAAAGTGCGTGAACGTCTCGCTATGACAGGAGAAATAACTCTTCGCGGAAAAGTTTTACCGGTAGGAGGAATCAAAGAGAAAATGCTTGCTGCAAAGCGTGCCCGACTTACAGACATCATTCTTTCCAAGGAGAATAAAAAGGATATCGAAGAGATCAAACCCGAATATATAAAAGGTTTAACCTTCCATTATATTGACGAAATGTCTGAAATTAAAAGTCTGGCGCTGCTTAATGAACGCGTCGGGAATCCATTGAATCTGAATTATACAAGTAAAAAACTGTAGTTAATTCACAATCATCCGCTTTGTATCGCTGAAGTTGCCGGATTCCATCTTTAGGAAATAAACTCCCGCACCTAATCCCGGATTATCATAAGTAAACCGGTATAAACCAGGCGTATGTCTGCTGTTTACTGGGACGCTCAATAACTTTCCATTACTGTCGAACGCCGAGATTTTAATGTTTTCTTCCACAGGAACCTGGTATGAAATGGAAGTGGAAGAATGGAAAGGATTTGGTTCATTCTGATGAAGAATGAAAGATAAAGATCCTCCTGATTTTCCAACGTTGTAAATCGTTGCTGCTTGCTTTAAAAGTATGTTTCTGTTCGGATCAAAGGATAAGTTACCAGGTTTTTTTGAAAATGAAAAAGCATAAGTCTGGTGGTTTTCATTATTTATAACAGTTATAAGGGAGTCTGTGCCATCGTTGAAATTAATCAGTAACTCAACCGGCATTTTGAAGAATC
>JAPLDO010000068.1 GCA_026391715.1 Bacteroidota bacterium | reverse complement strand
CTTTCAACTCCAACTTACTTTTACCTGTCTCAATCTGCAAGAATGCGGTTTCCCTGATGGCGGGCAAGCATCATTTATAGGTAATGTAAAATCAACATTTAAAACTGTTTTCAGATGAAAAGGGTTTACAGGTTTTTTATTCTTCTGGGATTTATTTTGAATATCCCGGCTCTTTGCACATTTGCCCAGGTAAGTATTAATGCCGACAGTTCAGCGCCGGATCTATCGGCAGGGCTGGATGTAAAATTTAACAATAAAGGTTTTTTACCTCCCAGGATGACCTTTGCAGGGCGCAATGCAATTCAGAATCCGGTTGAAGGGCTTATTGTGTATTGCACAAATTGTAATGCCGATGGCGCCGGCGTAATTTCCATTTATCAGGGAGGCAAATGGCAAAATATTTTGTGGGGCTGCACAATGCCTTTAGCTCCGGTTGAAGGAACACACATTCCTGAGGTAACTCAGATTATCTGGAACTGGAACTCAGTTCCAATTGCTATTGGATATAAATGGAATACAACCAGTAATTTCACTACTGCCACCGACATTGGCTTTTCAACATCATATACTGAAACAGGGTTAACCTGCCAGTCGCCTTATACCCGATATGTTTGGGCGTATAACGCATGTGGCCAATCTTCGGAGTTGACGCTATCACAATCAACCTCGCAGATACCTTTTTCTCCTGCGCCCACCGAAGGAGTTCATATCCCTTCTATTAACCAGATTGTTTGGACATGGAATCCTGTTTTGGGCGCCACCGGATATAAATGGAACACAACCGATAACTTTGCCACAGCCACGTTCTTGGGGTTAGACACATCAAAAACAGAGACAGGATTAATTTGTAATACTGCATATACGAGATATTTATGGGCATACAATGCTTGTGGAAATTCAATTTCTACGATGTTAGCGCAAACTACGAGCGTAAATCCAACGCCGCCTATTGCCGGAACGCATGTTCCTTCGGCATTTCAGATTGTTTGGAAATGGAATCCCGTTTCGGGAGCAACGGGATATAAATGGAATACCATTGATGAATATGCCTCGGCAACAGACATGGGCGCAGCATTAACAAAAACAGAAACCGGACTTGCCATGAACACTGCTTATACAAGATTCGTTTGGGCATACAATACATGTGGAATGTCTTCAACAGCATCGCTGATTTGTCAAACGAATCAATTTTATATTGGACAAAGTTACGGCGGTGGAATCATCTTTTATATTGACGTCACCGGACAACACGGGCTAATTTCGGCAACAACAAACCAAAGCGCCGCAGCAAAATGGGGCTGTCCCGGAACCTCTATCGCAGGCACATCCACAGCTATTGGCTCCGGACAGGCAAATACAACAGCTATTGTAAACGGATGCACCGTGGCTGGCATTGCAGCGCGCATTTGTAACGACCTTGTGTTGAACGGTTACGACGACTGGTTTTTACCTTCAAAAGACGAACTTTACCAAATGTATCTGCAAAAAAATTTAATCGGCGGTTTCGTAAGTAATTACTATTGGAGTTCCTCCGAGTACAACGCAAGTAACGCCTGGTACGTTTACTTCGGCAATGGCATACAGGGCAACGACGGAAAGAACTACACAAACTATGTTCGCGCTGTTCGGGCTTTTTAACGGTTAATAATTTAACAAATACTCAACCTCCTTATGTCCGAAATGATGAAGTATGCCATCCCGGCTTTCTATAATCAGGCGACCTGGATCATCAACACCGGCTATTTTTCCTTCAAAAACAGCTCCGTCGCGGAGGTAATAGCGCCACTGTTCATATCCCAGTAACTGCTGGTTGAATTCGCTGTTGAGGCTGACAAAATCTCTCTCTTTTAAGCTCGCGTACCTCCGATCAATTGAACGACAAACGGCATTTAGAGCGCCAGTTAGCTCAACTTCGCGCCGCAGAAAATGGATCAGGGAAACCGGATTGGGAATATCCGGGGCAAACCGGGTTTGATTGATATTCAGTCCTATCCCTGCCAGCGAAACGCTTATCGTTTGCCCCATAATCTTGTGCTCAATCAGGATTCCGCCAATCTTCTGGTTTCCGATGTAAATATCATTAGGCCATTTTATTGTCGCAGGGGGTATATATTTTCTTGAATCTTGATCTCTTTCTCCTGTGAATTGATTACTTAGATAGGCAATAACAAAATCAAGCGCACCAAGCGCGATGGCTTTGTTCAGCATGAATTGCTGGCTGGCGGCAAGGAAAACAGGTTTTAACAAAACCGTGAAAGTAAGATTCTTCCCTGATTCGCTTTCCCATTTATTGCCTTGCTGTCCCCTACCGGCAAACTGCTCACGCGCCAGGCAAACAGTTCCTTCCTCAGGATTTTCCAGATCCAGGATCGTGTTGACGTAAATATTGGTTGAGTCAACCCGATCAAGTTCAATGATTTTATTTCCTATCATAATTTAAAAACTGCTTATGCTCAGTTTGCCGATCGAAATTAAATTAGGCGACACTCTCAAAATAATCTTTGCCAACGCGTTTAAAAAGCCATGTTATTGCCCACCTGCCTGGCGCCCTGCAATATTAATGGTTTGCGCCCCAAACTACTTTTCCAGTCAATTAGTTGCTTTAAAACACACCTTTCTATTTCCATAAATCACACTTTTAATACGAATAATGTAAAATATATTACATAATCAACACTTATTATTGGCAAAAATAATCATTTCTACTGTCCTCCCTCGTCCCTCGAAAAAAGCCGGAATCCCTCAACTCAGGATTCCGGCTTTTCACAGAAGGGGGGCGTTACCTCGTCTTCACCAACTTAATGGTTTCAACATAATCATCGGCAACAACTCTTACAAAATAGAGTCCGCCGGGCATGTCATCGAAGCGGAATTCGTGCTTCATAACGCCAATTATGCTTTCCGTGAGAACTTTTTCGCCGCTCATTGTGTAAACTTCAACTTTTACTTTGCTGTATATCCGGTCGCCCTTTTGTACCAGCGTGAAATTGCCGTTAGTCGGGTTCGGAAAGATGTTGAAAAAAGCGCTTACCGTAGCGAATGGCGCATCTTCCTGTCCGGAAGCAATTACTTCTGCAATCTTTCGAGAGGTGCAGAACTGCCCGGTTTGAGTGATTTTACCAAGCAGGTAACCGCCGGGATGTACTTTGGTTCCCTCTTTATAGAGAATCTTTACGCCTGCAATGAAAGTTGCGCGACCGGCAGGCTGAACCACAAAGGTTGTTCCGTCTCCGGCAACAGTGATAGTGTTGGTGGCATTGTAACATTCCGTTGTGGTTATTTCGCCGGTTACGTATATGCTTGAACAAACTGCTGAGGTTTGTCCAACAGTCCAGCTTCCCGTTGCCACACAGTAACGCTCATCAGTAACAGTTACGCCGTAATTTCCCGGGTTCAAACCGGAAATATTCATGGTTGTTGCGCCGTTACTCCATAAAAAAGCATATCCGCCGGTACCGCCTGCAACAGTAAGAACAACGCCGCCATCATTACCCGTTGGGCAACTGGCAGGAGTAGTGGCTGCGGTTAAACCAATTGCCGCAGGTTCATAAATATTTCTCCAGGTAAATATTAAGCAGTTATGAGAGTCGGTTATCGAAATATCGTAGCGACCCGCCTGTAATCCGCTGACGTTTGCAGTTGTTGCTCCGTTACTCCATAAATAGTAATACGGAGGCGTACCGCCCTGAGTCATGATTGTTGAAATAGAGCCGTCGTTCGCGCCATGACATGAGATATTTGTTGTTTGTCCCCTCCATGATACTTCGCTCGGTTCTGTTACCATCCAGCTTCCTACCGCTTCAAAACTGGTTAAATCCGTAACTGTCACATTGTAAAATCCCGCCGATAAGCCAGTCACAGACGAGGTTGTTTCCCCAATGTTCCATAAATAGGAATATGGAGGGAAACCGCCAGAAACCGTTGTGCTTATTGCCCCATCAGCAGTACTATTACACAATGTATTGGTAACCGTTCCGGTAACTGAAAGCGGATCGGACAGTGTGGTAAATGAATAATCGCTTGTCCAGATACTATAATTGTTGTCGCCACAATTCGAGCGAACATATACGTGGTAAAGGGTGTTTGGCGCCAATCCGATCACAGCCGCGCTGATGGCTTGTGTCGTACCAAAAGCGGTCAATCCAGTTTGTCCGCTGCCCGGAGCGCCACTCGTTCTGACTTCAAATTCGTACCCGTTGCCCGGAGCCTGCACAGGGGCAGTCCATGAAATAGTTGCAGTTGTAGCGGTAACAGCCGATGAAGTTACTGCTGATGGCATTTCGCACGGGGGAAGAACGGTAACCGTCACTGTTTTTGTCCTGGCGCATCCGGTTGAAGGCGCGTTTGCGGTGGCTAAGTATGTAATGGTTGCCGCCGGTTTTGAGTAAACCGTAGTCATGGATTCTCCATTGTAAAGCGTAGTTGCGCCAGCATTGGTATATAGATTAGTGTAAGGCGTCCACACCATGGTTGTTGGCATTAAATAACCCAAAACCATATTTGGACGAGCATTACCGAAGCTGGTTGGCGTGGCGGCTGCAAGAATCATTGCCGCCGTTTCATTATCAGCCCGGTACCAGTTAGTACTCACAAAACCTGGATCGGTATTGGTCATCTGCACAAAATCGGTAGAAGTACCGGCGTTTCCGTTGCTGTATGAAGTCTGAATTACAAGATTCCGCAAACCATCCCACACAAACGGCGAGGAAAGCGAATGAGTTACAGTTCCTACTGCAATAGGGACAGTTACAGGGGGGAGTACATTTGTAAGCCCGCCAATGAATGAAGCGCTTGATAAAACGGTTGATGTAGTATGTGCCATATCAATTTGAAAATTATTAAGGCTACCGCTGAAGGTCGAACCCACGCCGGTAACGGTAAACATGATCGAGTTGATAGGCGCTCCTGCCGGAATACCGGCAGCGGTAAGTTCGCTTGCAAGAATTAACATCTGATGTTTCGATCCGCCAAAATAATTACTGTATGGCGAAGGATATCCCGTTGCGGCATTGGTGGTTGTTCCATTGCCAAAAACTCTCGAAATATTTACAACGCCGCCGGTTGCAGCGAGTTGCTGAATGCTTCCCGCATTGATTGACGGAGCTGCCGGAGTAACCGTGATTTCAGATGGAGTAGGAAGAACTGTAACTGCAACAGATTCGCTTGCATTACAACCCGTCAGAAGATCATTTGCCGTTGCCGTATAAATGGTAGTGCCGGCAGGATATACGGTTTGAAGCGCGCCGGAAAGGTTCCCGGGCGTCCATAAATAGGTATAGTTCGGATTTGAGCTTGTTACATTCAACGCGCTGGGTTGACCGGCACATATTGTTGAAGGCATTGCAGTTGGGAGAATAGATGGTCCGGGAGTTACATTTGCCATAACTGCCGTGCGTGTAGATTCGCAACCTGATCTGACTTTCCAGTCATAGAAATAGTAATAATATGAAGGATATCCCACAAAGCTGTTCCCGGTAATTGAAACAATTCCCGGTAATGTATAAGGATAAACAGCGCCGCCGCTGTTTCTGTACATACTTACTCCACCTGCTGCCACACTGTAACCAATCCTGTAGTTTGATCCGAAAGGAATAGTGAAGTTTACCGGAATATACGTTTTCACATTGATATCGGAGGCGGTAACGGGCCATGATACATTATATAAAACAAATCCGTCATTTGAAGCAATATAAAACTTCACCGTTCCTGCCGCTCCCGGATAAACATAAACTCCCTCCATCGTCATATTGTTGGTTGTAACATCAAAGGTGAGGTAATATTCGAGCGCCTGCGCGCCGTTCGATCCTATCGCCGTGCTGGTCGGTCCAACAGAAAAAGTACTTCCCGCGCCTCCGGATGTGGCGGCAACATAAAACGATGTAGATGAAGTGATAACCGGCGTAGTAAAAGAAGTCCCCGTTCCAAGTTTAACGCCTCCGGTGGGAACCTGGTACCAGCTCAGTGTCGAACCTGCATTACCGGCGGCTCCCAAAACAACAGTTCCGGTTCCGCAGCGACTTCCAGCGGTTGTTCCTGTAACCTGTGGATTAACCACGTACATTGTAAACTGAGGCGACGTACAGAAAATCCCGGCGCTGTTTTTAATGAAAACTTTGTAAAAAGTTGTAGCAGCAAGGGTCGGTGTGACGTAACTGCTGTTAGTGGCACCCGGAATATCAGTAAATGTAATATTATCATTTGATTCCTGCCATTGGAAAGTTGCAGAACCAAAACCGCTGCCTGAAGTTAAAGAAATTATTGCGGAACCGCTCATGCAAATAGTTTCCGGCGCCGATGTAATCAATGGGTCGGGGGCTATAACTGTAACGGTTGATTGCGCTGTATTTGAGCATAGCGATTGTGAATTGTTTCCGGTACAAATGAAAGTCGTTGCCATTGCTGCCGCCGATTTAACATAAACAGTACTTGCATTTACGTTTGGTAAATATGGAATCGTACAAGCTGAATTGGTAAAGAGGTTTGTAACCGGGCTCCAGGTGTAACTGTCATAGTCTGCAACCATCGAAGTAACCGATAAGGAAATAATTTCATTGCTGCATATAGTTTGACCTGATGTGATAGTGAGCGTTGGCGGCGTTGTAATAGTAGCGAGAACCGGCACGCGCGGACTGTTACAACCCACTGTCACCGACCAGTCATAAAAATAGTAATAAGCCGTAATTGTACCGGTGGCTCCTAACCTGCCGCTTGTGATTGTCATCGCTCCGGGAAATGTGCAATATGGATTTGTAGCTATTGGACCGCCGATTATGTTGGCGCTGGCGTCTCTGATAAGCGAAGCAACGCTGCCTGTACGGCTGGTCATATCTAGAAAATAATCGGTTCCCATCTGTACTGTCCAGTCAAGGGGAATATAGGTCTTGATACCCGGTAATGTTGTGCCTGTGCAGTTGAAGGCAAGCGATTGCAGAACCGTACCCGATGAGTTTTTCAAGGCTACATTTACCGTGCCGGCTCCCGTTCCAATTGGGTAAACATATACTCCATTGATCAGGATTGACTGACTTACTACGTTGAACAGCAATCCTCCCTCGAGAGTGTAGGTTTCGGTGGCGCCATTACCTGGAGCGCCAACAGCAACAGTTGCCGATCCTGGTGAATTCGAACTAACATAAAATGGAGTTGTTGAAGTGATGGCAGGCGTAGTGAAAGATGAACCTGTTGCCAATGCCGTACCTCCGGTTGTAGTGGAATACCAGTTGAGCGTTCCACCCGAACCAGTTGCCCCCAGGGTAACGCTACCAGGACCGCAATGACTTCCGGGTGTTGTTGTATTGACAATTGGATTGTTCACAGTCGCCGTTATAAGAGGAGTAACGCATACCTGTCCTGTTCCATTTTTTATTATGAGTTTGTAATAAGTAGTGGTTCCCAGTATGGAGGTTGTATAATTCAGATTTGTCGCCCCTGCAATATCAGTATAAACGATCCCATCAGGTGAATTTTGCCACTGGAAAGTTGCCGCTCCATACCCGGTTGCAGGCGATACTGTAAGCGCCGCTGAACCGCTTATGCAAATCGTTTCAGGCGTGGCGGTTATAACCGGGCTTGAAGGTAACGATGTAAACACAGTCTGTGCTGTGTTTGAACAAAGTGTAGCGTTATTCGTGGCATTGCATGTATAGGTTGTAACAACAGGCGATGCCGTTTTCGCATATACAGTAAGCGCGCTGGAAACGCCATTATATGGAATGACGCATGCAGGATCGGTAAAAAGGTTGGTTGCCGGACTCCAAAGGAAAACATCAAAAAATGAGGATTGAGATGTAACGCTTAACATTGCAACCTCATTGCTGCAAACGGTTTGGTTGCCGGTAACGGTAAGCGCCGGTGAAGGCGTAACCGTTGCCGTTACTGCGCTTCGCGGACTCGAACAGGCAACAGCGCCGCCGAAGGTAAACTTTGGACGCACAGAATAGGTTGCAAGATTCGTGGTAAAATCGGCACAGGTTATCGAACCTGCCGATGCTGCCGATTTTTGAACATGAATGGTTGAGACAAACGAACTGTTATCAGCAAGGCAGGTACTGCTCATCGTTAAGGAATTGGATGAGTTGCCGTGGCAAATCTCGATGACAATATTTGAGACTCCATCCCAAGTGAAAGGAGTCTGGAATAACATAGTATTCACCCCTATCGTGGGCGTTTGAGTTGCCGCTGTGTAAACTGCGGTAAATGAGGGCGAAAGAAACGACGACATATTCGTTGCTGTGGTATGTCCCATTTTTATCGAAAAATCAAGCATCGCCATTACGCCGTTTGTAACTTCAATGGCGAGCGATGTAATATCGCCTCCGGCGATTCCGGCAGCAGCCAGTTCGGCGAAAGTAATCAGATATTGATTATGTGTGTTTGACCATAAACTGTAAAATGGATTCGGGTAGGTACTGCTCGATACGGCGCCCGCGCCAACCGAAACAATCCCTGATGTAGATGTTTCGGCGCCCACATAATAGGTAGTTGTAGCGTTGATTACCGGCGTAATGAAAGGTGAACCGGTTCCAACTGCAAAGCCGCCGGAAGCGTTTGAATACCATTTCAATGTTCCGCTGCCCGCAGTTGCCGCAAGCGTTACCGTTCCTGTACCGCAACGAATTGCCGGCGTGGTGGAGGTGATATTGTTAGCAAACGTAACCTGGACAGGAATGGAAGTTGCTGCGGAAGGTCCGTTCTGGCAGGTTACAACGCATTGGTACCACGTTGTTGCAACAGGCGTTGCCGTATAGGAACCTCCATTGGCGTTGGCGATATTTGCAAACGTAACTCCATCGGAGGAACTTTTCCACTGGTAGGAATTTCCTGTTCCGATAATGGGATTCTGCAGGGATAATATAACATTCTGACCCAGGCAAATCCCGCTGGCAGAAGCAATTGTATTGCCTGGGTTTGGCGTAGTGCAGGAGAAACTGGGCATTCCGGCAAATTCGTCAGCGCCAACGTCGGGAGCAGAGGCGGGAAATGCGGGATTATTTGGATAACCCGGATTTGGGTATCGCGGATGACTGTCATAATCATCGCTCACAGCAATTGGCGATGATACAGGCGTACCGCCACTTTCACACTGCGTGGTTGTTGTGGTGAGCAGGTGAAGATCGTATGGCGCTGTGGCAACATTAAAAAATGGCGGAATCTCGGTGAATGACCCCGCATCCCTCGGAGCTACCAGCGCTTTGTAGTCGGACATGGTCGAATCCTTGTTAATCCCATCATAAAAAATATAGTTGCCAAAAGAAGAGGATGATAGCGCGTAGAAATTGTTGGTGTTTGAAATGCTTGCGTAATAGGTTGCATTATAAGCGCCGCTTCGCCTGAATGCCACAGTAAAGCCGGAACTCCCTGCGCGATCGGATTTATTTACAAAGATATTATTTCGTAAATCAAGCGTAGTTGTTGATGATACATAAAGCGCTGATGTTCCAAAGGAGCCTGCAGAACTCGTTGCATTCAGGAATACGGTATTATAATAGGCATTTGCCGTTGTTCCTCCTGAAATATTTATCCCAATGATTGCATTTGTGCCGCTTGCAGTCGGGGCTTTCAGATCGGAAATATAGTTGTTGTAAATGTTCATGGTCGTACCCGCCGAAACATATATCCCGTAAACAATACCGCCGGCTGGCGTTGAAATAAAATTATATATCTTGTTTTTGTAAACATTACAGGACGCGCTACCGGTACCAACGCTGACGCCATAGATTGTTCCGCTACCGGAAAAGGCGTTTAAATCGTTTCCATAAACCGACCGCGTATTGGCAGCCTGGAGATTGATCCCATAAATGGTTCCGCTGCCGCCGGAGATATTAGTTATGATATTATTAAACACATTCTGTGTATGACCGGTAACCGTATTGGAACTTATGCCATAGAATGTGGAAGTTCCGGTTAAAACGATATTCGAAAAGTTGTTTCCTGAGATATACTCGGTACCTGTTGGCGACGCTCCATCATAGTAGCAGTAAATGGTTCCGGAAGCGCCGCCTCTCGTGATAGTCCCCGCTGTTGAGTTGTTAACAATATTGCTGATTCCGGGCGTAAGCTGGCTAACCGAGTTATAGATAAGGTAAGTGGATCCTGTGGTCATAAAGCTCGAACCCGAAAAAGTGTTGCCGCTGATGCTAATTAAAGTGGAAGCGGCGCCCCCGGAGTTATAGATGTATCCGAAAGTTCCCGTTGTGGAAACGCTTGAGTTTAGAGTAACATTGTTATTATCGAATACCGGATTACCTGTTGCTGCGTTATTTATGCCATACAAGGCGTGTGTAGCTCCGCCCTGGGTAAGGTTAATAGTGTTGGAGTTGGCGGTAAACGAGGAGGTAGTCCCGGTGGAATGAAAAATCCCATATAGAATAGCAGTGGCGGCAGTTCCACCACCGCCGGTGTTGTTTATTACGTTGTATGAAACATTGGCTCCATTCTGGTAAATCAGGTAAACGCCGTAAGAAGTAGAGGCAGTATTCCCGGCAAAATTCCTGATGGTGTTACCAACGCCGGAAGCTCCAACAACCACGTTTTGATCATAAAAATCATACGGCGCTGAAGTGTGGTTATAACCGCGCAGGATGATGCCAGTAAAAACATTGCTTATGTTATTCCCGGTGATGGAAATACTTTCGTTTCTTCCTCCCACTGAAGTAACAGTAACGCCGGTAGCCGATGAAATCGTGGATGTTGGAATGTTATTGGAAAGGTATATCCCGGCAACGTAAGCGCTGGTTCCCTTGTTCATGGTAACGGCAGCGTTTTTAATTGTAACATATTTACAGCCGTCGGTGGCGTCAGCCTTACGGAGATAATAACCGTATTCTATGCCTTGCAGGTTAGCGGTTACATCAATGCCATCAAAGGTAACATAGTCGGTTCCCTGAAGAGTAATTACAGCATCGCCCTGCCCTCCAAGAGTAGATGTAGCCTTTGACCCTCCATCGGTACGAGTAATCAATGGATTATTGCCGGAACCGCTTTTCTGGAAGATTATCGAACCTGAAACTTTTCCGCTCGCTGTCAATACCAGCGAATCGGCAATTGTCTCGGTATGTCCTGTAGCCACAAGAAACGTGACGCCACCCGAGCCAACGCCTTGCGAGTTAAGCGCCGAAATAGCGGCGGCAATGGTAGGAAAACTGGGATTACCGGAAGGAATGTGGTAGGTTCCGTTAAGTTGCGCAAAGGCAGCGCCTGAAAACATCAGCGCCATGATCAGAAAGAACAAGTTTTTCATAAATACGGTTTTAGTTTATTGGTCAAAAGTATAAAATAAACAGACCTGAAAAACGTCAGGCGTTGGAAAAACGAAGGACGAAGAACGAGGGGACGAGGGACGAGGGACGAGGGACGAGGGACGTACTTACCAGCTTATTTTCTGCTTACGTTTAACTTTAATGGGTTTTGCAGAAGGTTGGGGCTTTAGTTACCATGGTTAAAAGTTGGGCAATAATGTGTTCGTACTGCTCATACAATTGATCAAAGGTTTTTTGGTTTATATATCCGCAAGCAAGTGAAAATTCAAGCCATGTTTGCGTTTCGGCTGCTTCCTGAACTGAGTCAGTTAATTTGTTGATAAAAGCTGCAATGTATCTTCGTTTGTGCCACCCTTCTGCCAGATTTGAGCATACAGATCTGGATGATCTCCTGATCTGATCAGTTAATGAGTATATTTCTGTGGTTGGGAATGATTTGGTAATACTGAAAATCTCCATTGCTGAAGAAAAGGCTGACTTGTAAACATTCAATTCCCGAACTTTTTGAATTTTATTTTTGTTTTCCATTGTTTCAGGGTTTCCCGGTTTATCTGTTTAATCAAGAAAACCTTAAAAAGTAAAACCAATTTCCAAAAAAGTTACCAACAATCTTATCAACACCCCTCCTCGTCCCTCGTCCCTCGTCCCTCGTCCCTCGTCCCTCGTCCCTCGTAAATCGTCCTTCGTAAATCGTCCCACGAAAAAAGCCGGAATCCCTCAATTCAGGATTCCGGCTTTCATTTCCCCTTCATTCTCCCCCTCCCTTTTTGGGGAGGGGTCAGGGGGGTGGGGTCTCCCCCTCCCTTTTTGGGGAGGGGGTCAGGGGGGTGGGGTTACCTCGTCTTCACCAACTTAATGGTTTCAACATAATCATCGGCAACAACCCTTACAAAATAGAGTCCGCTCGGCATGTCATTGAAGCGGAATTCGTGCTTCATAAGACCAATTATGCTTTCGGTGAGAACTTTTTCGCCGCTCATGGCGTAAACTTCAACTTTTACGTTGTTATATATCCGGTCGCCCTTTTGTATCAGCGTGAAATTGCCGTTAGTCGGGTTCGGGTAGAGGTTGAAGAAAGCGCGTTCGGTTGCTACAGGAACTAATTCCTGTCCTGCATCAACTTCGGTCATCTTTGCATATACCGGGCAGAACGGTCCGGTTGGAGAGGTGATCTTGCCAAGCATATAACCGCCGGAAAGGACTTTAGTTCCCTCTTTATAGAAAATCTTTTCACCTGCAATAAATGTTGCGTGACCCTGAGGATAAACCACAAAGGTTGTTCCGCTGCCAGCCACAGTTATTGTGCCGGTGGCATTGTAACATTCCGTTGTGCTTATATTTCCGGTTACGTGGATGGTTGCGCAAATTGCCGATGTTTGACCAACAAAATATACATTACTGACCACACATAAATTTGCATCGGTTACCACTACACCATATTCTCCGGGGTTCAAACCGAAAATATTCATGGTTGTGGCGCCGTTGGACCATAAAAATGAATATGGAGGCGTACCGCCCATCACTGTAACTTCAATACTGCCATCGCTACCTGTTGGGCAACTTGCAGGAATGATATACGGGTTTTCAAGCATAAGCGGTGCGGGTTCCATAATATAACGAAATGCCCTCATATCACAGTTATGAGCATCGGCTACAGTAAGGGAATATTGACCTGGCGCTAATCCGCTGATGTCTGGCGTTGTTTGTCCGTTACTCCATGTATAAGTATAGGGTGGCGTGCCGCCGTCGGTATAAATCGTTGTAATCGAGCCATTCATAGCGCCGAAGCAAGTGACATTTGTTGAGTAACCGCCCCATGAAATTTCGAGAGGTTCTAAAACATTCCAGCTATCAGAAACTGTTGCAAAATTAGCATCGGTAACTATTACGAAATATGTTCCAGTAGAGAGTCCACTGATATTCTGAGTTGTCTCTCCGGTATTCCATGCAAAAGTATATGGTGGCAATCCACCTGTAACTGTCGTATTGATAGCTCCATCCATGGACTGATTACAACTCAGATCGGTAGCCACCCCGGTAATTGAGAGAGGTAATGTACCAGTTGTAAACTGATGGTCGGTAGTCCATCCGCTATAGATGTTATCGCCGCAATTTGAACGAACATAAAGGTGGTAGGTAGTTCCGGGAGCTAATCCATTGATATGAACTCTGAGCAATGGCGTTGTTCCGCTTACGGTTAATCCGTTAGGTCCGCTTCCTGCAGCGCCGCTGGTACGAACTTCATATTCATATCCGCTTCCCGGAGCAGGTTGAGGCTCACCCCAATGTATACTTGCCGATGATGTAGTAATTGTATCAGAGCCTGTATAGGTAGGCATTTCACAAGTCACAGGTAAGTAAACCGTTACATTCTGTGTGGTTGTACATCCACTTGAAGGAACAGTAGCCGTTGCCGTGTATGTGATCGTTGCCGTCGGTTTTGAGAAAACTTTTGTCGCCGGCGCTCCAGCATAAGGTATGGTAGTTAACGTGTCGGTATAAAGCGCTGTGAATGGCGCCCAGGTCATGTTGGTAGGAACCAAAGAACCAAAAATCATGTTAGGCCTTTGAAGGGCTGTATAGGTCGCTGTGGTGTTTGGACATTGATCGGCAAGATCACTGTAAACATAAGCCGAACTTGCAAAGGTGGTCGCAGTTTGATTCATTACTGCATTTTGTGTATAGCCAGCGGGATAATTACTGAAACATACCTCAACGATAATATTCGAGGTTCCATTCCAAATAAATGGCGCTGTAAAGTTATGAGTGTTGATTCCGACAACAGGCTGGTAAGTTACCGGGCCGAAGACCGTTGAAAAACCGGTTGTTTCGAAAGTCGTCGTTAAATCGGTTAAAGTACTGTGCGCCATCTTCATCGTGAATCCCGGCATCGGTCCGCAAGTTCCCAGACTAACAACGTCAAAAGAAAGGGAGTTGATATTCCCCGCATTTGCACCGGCAGCCGTGAGTTCCGAGGCAAGGATCAGGAACTGATGCTTGGAGCTGTTATAATAGAACCCATAAGGAGCAGGCCATGAAGTAGTGGTGTTTTGAATTATTCCGGTTCCAATAACTACATTTCCTCCAACGGTTCCGCCGCTTGCTTCTAATTGCTGTGTAGCTCCTGGAAGGATTATTGGGGCAGCCGGCGTAATTGTAATGGCTGATGGGGCAGGATTAACTGCAACAGTGGTAGTTGCAGTTGTTACACAACCGTTAATAGGATTAGATCCTGTTGCAGTATATGCAGTAGTGCTTGCAGGCGTCACGGTATGTGTAGGTCCTACAAGACCGCCTGGCGTCCAGATGTAAGAATAGTTAGGATCAGCGCTGGTTACGTCAAGAACACTTGATTGCCCCGGGCATAATGAAGCAGGAGTGGCAGTAACGTTAATTGGAACAGGCGCTGTTACGGTAGCGGTAACAGCTACACGCGATGAAACGCACCCTGAAAATACCGACCAGTTGTAGAAGAAATAATAGTATGATCCAGCAAGAGTACTTGCTGTTATACTAACAACTCCTGGAAGCGTATATGGATAAACGATATTTGTTATATCCCGATACATGTTGGTTACTCCACCTGTCCATGCTGTTGCAATCAGTTTATAGTCAGCGCCACCTGTAACAGGGAAATTCACTGTAACAGTTTGAGCCGGACTTGAAGTTGATGTAGTTCCTGTTACATTTACTGTTGCAGATGTGATCGCAACTCCCGCAGCAGTTTGCAAGGTTATTGTAACCGTTCCGGCGCCAGTTCCATAAGGGAAGAGGTCTATTGTTTGCAGGGTAAAATCTGAAAGAGCGGTAAACAACTCGCCACTTCCTATTCCACCGCCAGTGCCAGCTCCTGTTTCGATGCCAACCTTACCCACATTACCAGAAACTCCTCCGGAGCCTGCAGCGGCTGCATAAAAGTTAGTAGTAGCGGAAATTGATGGTGTGTTAAAGGTTGTACCGGTTCCCAAAACGGTTCCGCTGGTTAATGATTCAAACCATTTGACTGTTGTACCAGCCGATCCGGTAGCTCCCAGTGTAACTGATCCGTTTCCACAACGTGTTCCGGGAGTAGTTGTAACAATTTCTGCGCAACCTGTTTTGAAATTGGCAGGTCCAGACCAGGCGCTCAAAGTGTCAACGCCGCAAACTGCCTGTACGTAAAAATCATAAGAGGTAGCAGCGGTCAAGCCTGTGAGATGATAAGGATTGATAGCAGTTCCCGAAATCAGAGTTCCCGAACCTGGCGCGAAACCGGCAGGACCCCATTCGATATTAGCGTGCGACGCAGTAGACGTCCATCCAATATTGGCAGAAGTCAGCATAATACCAGAAGCTGCAAGCGCTGTTGGTTTGAAACAGGAAGTAGCGGTAAGAGTAATTTTATACCTGTCGCCGCCGCCACATTCAATAACATTGGTAAATACCGATGGAGCCACAAATACGTAATAGGTGCCTGCGGCAAGAGTGGTAGTTAATGATGTTGTTGCGCCGGATAATCCTGTTATCGAAGTAAGAAATGTTGATTGAGGACATGGCGAGGCGAGGAAGCCTAACAATACGTCAAAATCAGCCCGACCTGTCAGAGTTACCTCCGAAGAAGGCGCTGTAAGCGTAAAGGTAAACCAGTCGGTGTCGCGCGATGAACCGCTACACCAGCTTGTACCGCAAACGGTTTCGCCTGGAGCTATGGGTTCAAACGCCGGAGGCGTCAAATTACATCCGCCATTCAGATCGGCTCCGCAAGGTTCTGCTTCAGAAATTGAACCGATAGGACAACGGAAATAGTGGATACGGAATGTTTTTGGTCCAGCCCATGTGCTGATTCCAAGTCCTCCGCCACAATCGGCTTTTACATAAAAATCGTATTGCGCGCCTGCGATAAGCCCGCTAAGATCAGTAGTAGGATTGGGAGATACATTAACCAGCGTACCGGTTCCCTGAACGAAGCCTTTAAGACCCCATTCAACAACCCATGCTGTATTATTTCCAACGCCCGGCGTCCATGAAATGGTTGCTCCCTGGTCGGTGGTGTTTGAAACGGTTAAAGCAGTTGGCGGAAAACAGGTAATGATAATCGCCTGAACCGGTCCGGCAGCAGGTGATAAGCCCTGCGGATATTTAGCCTTTACAGTATAATTATAAACTCCTGCCGACAAATCCTGGTCTAAATAGGTAGAATCAGGAATATTCGTAGCTAGCAGCGTGCCGTCGCGGTAAACGTTATAACCGGTGGGGTTATTTGCTAAAGGACTCATTACTATTGCGTCAGGCGAACCAACTTCATCGGTCACGGTAGCTCCCACTCTCATGTTGCTCGTGGAGGCAATAATATCGCGATTTGGATTGGTTGTTAAAGTTCCTGTATTGATTACAGGCGCGTCTGAAGTATTTTGCGCAATCGGCGTTAATTGTTGCATACTCGCGGAAGGGGTTGGAGATACCCATCCTTGCAGGCTCCAATTAAAAGTAAGCGTGGCTCCGAGTGCGGTGAGTTCCTGCCAAACGCCGCTCCATTGGATCATATTACCCTTCCCTGCTACCGGAGGCCCTGCATCACAACCCGCTGGATAGCCCAAAGTTGCATTAACCTCATATCCGAACCAGAATTCCTGTGTGCCATCAATAGGAACAGGAGTAGTAAGAGTGATTTCATTCCATGCAGCAATTGTTGGAGCTGTTACAACCTGAGAATATAGAAGAGTGGCAGCATTAACGCCTTTCCAAACTTTTATTGTATAGGTACATGCAGTTTCGTTCGGGTAGAAGCGAACCTTTTTCAGATATCCTCCGTTAAAAGGGGCAATATCAGCTACGGGCCAGCGCGAAGCTACAGAGAAGATAACCGCAGCTCCAGTGCCAATCGCGTCATAGTTGGTTCCGTTATCCCACTTAATCCATTGACTTGTAAAGCCGCCGCCAGAGTATCCCGGCGAATGCCATGTTAAATGGACATTTACGGTGTTCACAACTGTTGCCTGCAAAGCTACCGGCGGAAGAAGAATTTCATCAAGACAGAAATCCTGTGTAGATGTTTGAGAAACGGTTACTGTAACAGGAGCCGTTTTAGGCGTATATCCCGTTTTGGTGCAATGAACTGTCCATGTGCCGATTGAAACCTGTGAGAACAGGTAGTCGCCGTCGGCATTCGTTGTTACATCGGAATATGGGCTGCCGATACTGATTGCAGCGCCTTGGATTGGATTGTTGGTATAACAATCTGATACATGACCCTGAATGTTTCCGAATTGCCCCTCTCCAATAGTTACTTTGTAATCTTCGGTTTCACCCCAGGTATAAACCATACATGGCGTTAAACCAGTTCCAGAATAGCTTTCAGCAACAATAATCCGCATTGCAGTTACTCCAACTGTGGCGAATGGGGGAATAGTAAAGCTGCCTGTAATTGTGCGAGGACCTGCAGTAGTTGCGTTTTCAACAAAAACCTGTTCACCTGCATCCAGAAATGATCCGTTTTGATTAAAATCTATCCATATTGCACAACCGTTGGAGTATGTTTGTGTTCCCAAAGGACAGTAACTCTGCTGAATAGAAAAGGAAACGTTAGAGCCTTGGTTTATGGTAGTTAAAGAACCAAGTGGAAAGAAGTTTGAATACTCGTTCAACACTGAACCGGGACCTGGCGCCACCACAGTGCAGTTAGATACATTTGTAGCTCCGTTAACGGTTACGCCAATAATTTCCTCATCGACTGTGGAAGATGGAATTGATGTACAATAACCTGTAAAGAAATCAGAATTACAGGTAACAGCCACATTTGCCGAAGCTCCGCCTCCTACATTGGTAATATTACCGGTGTAATAGGTATTTGGAGAGGTTGGGAAGCCCTTTACAAAGATGGTTGTTGTAGCTAAATTCGGACCTGTAAAAGGAACGGTCACACTGGGACCAAATCCCGTTGCCGTGGTTAATGAAACTACAAAGCCGGTTGGCGCGGTTACTACAACATTTCCTGAGCCGGTAAGATAATATCCGGTCATGGTATATGTTTTTTCAGCAGTAAAGTTACCGTTTAGCGCGTACCCGCAGGCAAGCGTTGTAGGTGTAACTACAAATGTAGGAACAGGAGCAAAAGTAGAGAGCCACCCGAAATAATCATCGCCGGTAGGCACGATCAGTGCGGGCGCTACAATTCCAGTTGTGCGATTGCCCGTAGCGGCAACAAATGCCGTTCCGCCCAATTTCACGCTGCGTTTCGTCCAGGGACCGGTTGTAGCGGTTGCCTGAGCAATATAGAGGCTGTCGCCAGGGGAAACCAGGTTATCAACTCCGTTCCATGCAAGCCTTACTGTAGGCGCTGTTCCATACAAACCGCCAGAAGTCTGAAGCCGCCATGTACGCGAACCAAGCATATAATTTCCTGCCGAACCGCCTGTTGGAGCAGCTCCAATGCTACCGGTAAGGGTGGTAATTGTTGAACCCTCGGTAAGCATCGTTGTACCTGTGCCCATTGATACCAGATGGTTCACTGCGCCAGTTACATCGTAAGAGTTAAATGGAAATGCGCGGGTTTGTGCCGTTAAGCTCCCGTACATTTTGAAGGAGATTGAACCGTTGGAAACAAACGCTGTAGCGGTGCCGGATATTCCTGTGTAAGTTGGATAGGAGAAGGTAAGTGTGTTCCCGCCCATGTTAAGATCGCCGGTATTGGTGAGGGGTGCAGAACTATACAAATCTAAATTACCAGTAAGGTTGGCTCCAAGCCCTGCGGCAGAGTTAAGCGATAAAACATTGATGCGTCTGTTTGCCGGGATAAAAAGGCTTTCAGTATGCACCCCATTTGTGACTGCGGGAGAGAACCAGCTTAAGGTAAGGTTATATAAACCAACCCTTGCTGTTACGCCGGAAGCGGCTGTGGTAGATCCACCACCGGTAAGGGTCGGTGTGGGAGCAGCCGTATAACCGGTTCCGCCATTGGTTACAGTGATATTGGTTACCATACCCAGAGCTACCGTGGCAGTTGCCGTGGGAACCGCGTTTGCAGGTAATGCGGCTGCAGCGCCACTGCCTCCACCGCCACCTGAAAATACAAACGTGGGGGTTGATGTATAACCAGCTCCGGCGCTTGTTATGGCTACGGATACTACTTTCCCCTGGCAAACTACGGCAGTAGCAACAGCCTGTGTGGTATATCCGCCGCCTGTTACGGTAACGGTTGGAGCCGTAGTATATCCGCTGCCACCGTTGGTAACGAGGTTAAGGTATAATGTAGGCAGAGGGAACCCAACCACAGGAGCGCTCGTATATCCTAATCCGCCATTGGTAACCCAAACACTGCCTACACTTTGATCAGATTTGATTGGTAAGCCGCCAGAGATCGTAGCAATAGCGCTTTTCTGTCCCAGTGAAGTGGAGCCGAAATTGAAAACCTGGTACAATGCCGCAACGGCAGTAGCCGTTGTAGTATAACCACCGCCGGTAAACGTAACAGTTGGGGCTGTACGGTATCCATCGCCGGGGTTGGTAATAGTAATTGAGCGGACAGTTCCGGTGGCAGCGTCAAAGTTGGCAGTACCGGTTGCAGTTGTGCCGCCTGCCGGGGCGGCGGTAAATGCAATTGTCGGGGCCGAAGTATATCCAACGCCCATAGTATTTACCGTAACGGTGGTAATGCTTCTGTTTTGCAAACCGCCAAAACAGATTGCCGTATTGTCAATTGAAAGTTTTCCGTTTGTGTTTATCGAACCTGCGGAATTCGCCAGGTTGCTGGTTACCAGGTCTTGTGATGTTGTTATTGAGCAGGCAGCAAGACTGTTGAACCACAGATTTGAAATCATCCCCTTGCCACTGGTCGAGGCAGTAAAAGTACCCGTGCCGCCCAGGGTTTGCGTCCCTGAAGTACCATTGAAAACCAGGACGACAACAGGGGCTGCAAAATTAGCGACTCCATTGTTGATTAAATCTCCTGATACATACACATAAGCTCCGGCGCTAACCGTTGCATGGGCATAAAATTGTCCAGTTGCACCAATGGTGATATTTCTTGCAGACATTGTATTAACAGTAGAAGAAGGGGTAGAAGTGGTAATCCATTGCACTTTACCATTGACAGTAAGATCCCTGCAATTTACCGATTGGTTTACAACCAGTGTGGATCCTGCCGGGATGACGATATCATTGCCGGCGGCAGGCACAACGCCTCCCACCCATGAAGCCGGTGAATTCCAAAGTCCTCCCAAAGCGGAAGCGGTATAGGTTGTGGCAGGGCTGGCAATTACCGAAATTTCATCTATTGCTCCGGCGGCATAAGCAGCGACTCCGTCTTGTCTCCATGAAATTACAAGGCGAACAGCGCTGCCGGCAGCAGCGCTGCCAGCAACAGAACTAGCCGTATAGGCGGTTGCAGATTCAAAATTACCACCAAGTTGTCCACTTCCTACCAAGGTTCCTGCAACAGGAGTTACGGATGTTGGTACAAGGTAAATCTGGAAATAATCATAACCTACATCAGGGAGTATAACCTTATACTTGAAATTTATTGTAAGAATATCATTTCCCGCCGGGACGGTAATGTCGCGGTAAATATGATTTACACTTGCATTAGCAGTATTGGCCCATGTTGTCGGGCCAGTGCCTGAAAAAGCACAGTTGGTTCCCTGAGAGGGAACCGGCGTAGCTCCTACATACAGTAAATTGTAGGTTCCATTAACAGCAGTCCATCCATTGGCAGCAAAAGTGGATCCGGTTTCGAAGCCGCCGTCGCCGGTTGGTGAAATTAGTACGGTTTGTCCGAACATCGTTACCGATATGCAAACCGCAAAAAGGAACAGTAAAAACTTTTTCATAGTTGTTTTGATTTTTGTGTGTTTAGTTAAAAAATAAGAAAATTATCGGGGGAAATATATATAGGGTGTGGTCTTTCGAACAAGAAGGCGGACTATAAAATGAGGTAAGTATATTCATAATACCGTGTTATGTCAGCGCTGAAAAAAAACCGGAGGCAGAAAAATACATCCGGATATGAGCCGTCAAATATACTAAAATTAGTTTGCGAAAATTATTGATTTTAAAAATAGCGGAAATCTTTATTGAACATTTTGTCATAGCCAAACCTACAGCGTCTAACGCACAAAGTGTCTTTACGCGTTTGGAAATATTCCTTCTCCCCTATCCGGGGTTATTCTTTCGAATTACTGCAAACGGGCTAAATGTATGTATATCCCGATAAAACAAAATGTTTATGGAAACATGTATTTCTTCACTTTTTGTGAATACTGCAACTAAACATTGTAACTTTGTATCTATCGAAGTAAAATTGGAATCAGATGAAATTTGTTGACATAAAAAACGATGTTGCATTTCGCAAAATATTTGGAAATGAAAATAAAAAGGAAATTCTCATCTCATTTCTTAACGCAGTACTTGAATTGCCAAAAGGTAAAAAAATTGAAAAAATTGAAATCAAAAACCCTTTTCAATTGCCCGAAATAAAAGCTCTGAAAAGTTCTATCCTTGACGTTAAAGTTACTGACGAAAGAAATATTACCTATATCGTAGAAATGCAGGTTGAAGAACCTGACGGTTTTGACAAGCGTGTGCAGTATTACACTGCAAAACAATACGCATCACAAATTGAAGTTGGAGAAGATTACCCGAAACTGAACCAGGTAATTTTTATTGGTATTTTAAACTTCAAATTCTTTGAAGGAGAAAACTATCTGACAAGGCATTTAATCATCAATCAGAAAAATAAGAAACAGGAATTAAAAGATTTAGAATTTAATTTTATCGAACTATCTAAATTTCACGAGGATAAGATACAAATTACCACCCTGATTGAAAAATGGATTTATTTTTTAAAAAATTCGCCGAATCTTGACGTGATACCTGAAAATGTAGCAGATGAGGGATTAAAGCAAGCATACCAGGATGCCGCTAAACACAATTGGTCGAAAGAAGACTTGATGGCTTATGATTATGCTTCGATGCGAAAAGCAGATGAAAGTTCAAAGACAAAAAGAGCTGTGGAAAAAGCAGTAACCGAGGCTGTGGAAAAAGCAGTAACCGAGGAAAAGACGGGAACTGTAAAAAAATTGTATGAAAAAGGAATGTCCTTAGCAGATATTTCTGAAATTACTGAACTTTCAATTGAACAAATTAAGGATATTTTACTTTTCTGAACAGGTTCAACCCTGAACCTGAAACCTTGAACCTTGAACCTTCACTTTACCGGAACACAATAGGATGTACATCTCAAACCGCAGCATAAGATTATTGGCGCTCGGGTTTCTGGTATTCTCTTATTTCGAAATATTTACGCATCTCTATTACATGTCGGGGCTTGGTATGGCGCTGTTTGCAGGCGTTGGATCAAAGTTTATTCAGGATCTTGGAAAACGGATTGAAATCCGCGATATGATAGCGTTCATGTCGGTATTGCAATGGATTATCGGTCCCGTTATGGCATATAATATTTTGCCTTACGACGAATTGTACTATATGGCAGTACCGGAAACGGTTTACATGGACTTTGTTGTGCCGGTTTGCTATTTTATGGTTCTTGGACTTTATCTTCCGATAAAAGAAGAGCGAGTTATAAACGAAGAGGATATTGACAGAATGAAGGTTTACCTCGCCGGGCATCCATATATAGGATATATCCTTGCCGGAATCGGTCTTTTTGCAGGATTTGCCGGAAAAAGTTTGCCGTCGAGCCTCACTTTTCTGGTTTTCCTAATCACCAACCTACAGTACGTCGGGATGTATATGATCCTTTTCAACAACTCAAAATTCAAATGGTTGATTTTTGCAGGAATCATGGGACTTGCAACGTCGGCAGCCGTACTTGAGGGGATGTTTGGCGAGTTGGTTCAGTGGTTTATGTTGTCATTCCTGATAATTGCCATCGTGGTTAAAATTCCAATGTGGGGTAAGACTGTCATCATCACACTGGGTATCTTTCTCATCATGTTGGTTCAATCAACCAAAGAGGAGTACAGAATGGCTACCTGGTACGCAAACAGCGCAAAATCAAATTCCGAAATTTACAATGAAATCATCATTTCAAGGCTGTCCACTCCATCGACGCTTTTTGAATCTGGTCCTTTGGAAAATGCAGCAGTGAGGTTGAACCAAGGATGGATTATTGCCCGAATCATGAACTTTATGCCCGAAAAACAACCTTTTGTAAAAGGCGAGACCATTCAAACAGCTCTTTATGCTTCGCTACTGCCTCGTTTCCTCGCTCCGGGAAAAGCCAGAGCGGGCGGAAGGGCAAATTTTGAAAGATTCACCGGAACGCCTTTACCTCAAACTACCAGTATGGATATCTCGCTTGTTGGCGAGGGTTATGCCAACTTTGGTTTTTTCGGCGGAATAGCTTTCATCTTCTTCGTTTCATTATTATACAATTGGGTGATCATCAAGGTAATTGCCCTGTCGAAAAACAATCCCACCCTGATTATCTGGATACCTTTTCTATTTTTTCAGGTGATGAAGGCTGAAACCGACTTTGCCACTGTTTTCAACTACCTGACCAAAGCGGCGCTGGTGACCTTTCTGGTGTTTTATATCACCAGAACAGTAATGAATCTGATGCAAAACAACCGTCGAATTATTCAAATCCAATGAAAGTCTCGGTAATAACCATAAGTTACAACAGCGAAAACTTCATTGCCGATGCTATTCAGTCGGTATTGTCGCAAACTCACCCCGACCTTGAATATATAATTGTGGATGGAAATTCACAGGATCATACTTTGAATATCATCAAATCGTTTGGCGCGGGAATCAGCAAATGGGTGAGCGAACCCGACAAAGGATTGTATGATGCGTTGAATAAAGGAATTAGCATGGCAACCGGCGAAGTGGTTGGTTTTTTACATTCCGACGATTTTTTTGCCAATAATCGCGTGATTGAAAAAGTTTCTGAATTGTTTGAAAACAGCCGTACCGACTCGGTTTATGGAGATGTTCAATATGTTGATCAAACCGATACCGGCAAAATTCTCACTAACCGTAAATCGGGACAATTCAGCCTTCTGAAATTAAAATTGGGATGGTTACCTCCGCACCCAACTTTTTATGTGAAACGGGAGTTATATAGTAAATACGGGAACTTTGACACAACGTTTAACATTTCCGCCGATTATGATTCAATGTTGCGATTCCTCGGTAAATATAAAATCAGCGCTGTTTACAGTCGCGAGGTGATGGTTAAAATGCGCGTAGGGGGAGTTAGTAACCGGACAATGAAAAATATTTCGAAGAAATGGCAGGAGGATTACCGCGCCATGAAAAATAACGACGTCGGCAACCTCATCACACTCTTTTTAAAAACCATGCGACCAATAGCCCATTTTTATAAATCGCCCCGATATTTATTTGAATGAAGAAGCCGGAGAAAAATATCAACGCGCTTATCGCGGTTCCTGCATACAACGAGGAACAGAATATTCCTCAACTGTTAACCCTGCTTGAGCCGTGGAAAAAGGATGTCATAGTTATTGACGACTGTAGCGTCGACCGAACGGTTAGCGTGGTGAGAGATCGGAACTTTTTATGTTTAACGAGGAAATCAAACCTGGGACTTTCTGCTTTTTATTCCACAGCAAAGGATCATGCCATTAAACATAATTACACTCACCTCGTTGCTATTGACGGCGATGGACAGCACGATCCGCAATATATTCCTGAATTTATTAGCGCCTTGCAGCATTACGACCTCGTTTCGGGCAGCCGGTTTCATGATATTTCAAACATACCTGCAAGCAAAATTGCCTCCAATATGTTTGCCATTCTGCTATTTAAGAAATTCCTGAATATCACGTTACCCGATGTTGCCTGCGGTTTCAGAGCAATGAAACTTTCGGCGATAACTGATGACAGCAAAACTTCGCAATTCGGGATCATTTACGAAATGTTAGCTCAACATGCACTGTCGGGCAAACAAACCGGATTTGTGAGGATTCCCGCTACCTACCATTCAAATGATCCGCTGAATACGAAAATTTCCGAAATTTCAGGATTATTGGAAACCATATATAAGTATAATCCGTCGCCGGAGTTGAATTCGATAGTTGAATCAATAAAAAGCAAAACCGATTTCAGGATTAGCATGTTTGGTTGCGGGTTTAAAGCCTGCTATCAATTTCCCGACGCGTATCTTTTTAGCCTTCTATATTCACAAAAAGTGAAATAATAGATATTTCTCCATGAAAATCAGTGACTTCATATTTGTAATAACTCCGACCATATAAAAGATTTATTGTAACCAATCCCGAAGGGAGGACATGATTATAGAAAGAGAATTAATGAGTCCTAATTACGATCAACTTGTTTAAAGTAGATTAGCAGGTTAGTTTAATGAGTATAGTTTATTACGCAACAAACAAAAAACAATGATTATGAAAACGAAATCAGTTCTTCTTGCCCTGATCTTTTTTGTGGGAATGTCATGCAAAAAACAGGAGACGGATCCTATCCCGGCTTCAGGTGAAATTAAACTCGGCGCCATTCTCGATCTTACCGGCGACTATTCCGAGGAGGGGCTGGCAGGAAAAGCCGCCATCGAGCTTTCCATTGCCAGCCTCAACCAGCGCTATGCAGCAGCTGGTTCGTCGCTGCGGTTCTCATGTACTTACGCAGATACCCGTATGGATACCAATCTCACGTTGACTGCCGCCAAAGCAATGTATGCCGGCGGTATCCGTTTGCTGGTGGCTGGTCCTGGCAACAGCGCCGAATTGAAGTCAATTAAATCCTTTCTCGATGCTAACCAGATGCTCGCACTAACCTGTTTCAGCTCTTCGCCGTCGCTCTCAATCCCCAACGATTATATTTTCAGGCTCATAACCGATGACAATGTGCAGGGGCAGGCGCTGGTAAAAATGATGCAGTACGATTCAATCAAAGCGTTGATCCCCATCTGGCGGGAAGATACTTATGGAACCGGCTTGTACCAAACTGTTAAGCAGAAGTTTGAGGCTCAGGGCGGAACGGTTCTTTCAGGAATCAGCTATAAGCCGGGAGCGACGAATTACGAGGAGATGATAGCGACGATTGCAACCCAGGTTTTGGCGGCTATGGCTCAGTATGGATCTTCAAAAGTGGCTGTATTGCTGATCTCTTACCAGGAAGCGGTTGATTTCCTTCGTACCGCCGCCGGAGTAAATAACCTCTCGCAGATAAAATGGTACGGCTGCGACGCCAATGTGCAGAAAGCCTCACTTGCCGCCGATCCGGTTGCCGCCCCGTTTGCCAGCGCTGTTCGCTTCCTTGCGCCAATAATGGGTATTGGAACGGCAGGCAGGTTACCGGCAACTGCCAATGATTTGGCGTCTCAGATATTTGCAAAAACCGGATTGAATCCCGATGCTTATGTCCTTACCGCTTATGATGCCGTTCAGATTTACGGACTGGCATATAACATCGTTCAGGCTTATGACGCCGCCCGAATCAAAACCATTTTGCCTTCCGTTTGCGAATCGTATAATTACCTTGGAATCGGGCGGAAACTCAACGCTTCGGGCGACCTTGCCTCTGCCAACTATATATTCTGGACGGTGAATCCCATTCCCGGCGGTTTTGGATGGGACAGTTATGCAACCTGGATGGAAGATGGAGATTATATCTTGCCAAAGTAACTGAAATCAAAATAATGAGGTTTATCAGGAAAATCCTGACAGGCTTAGGCGACTACAATTTTTCCCATAACCGTTTTGCCAATTTCCTGGATATTTTTAGAATTTCATCTTCATCAACCGTTAAAATCCTGCCTTTTTCACAAATCAGCCTTCCCTGCGAGATTACATGTGTGATATGCCTCGATTCTATTCCAAAGAGAAAATGTCCGTAGAAATTGGAGGTATTCAAAGGAGTTGGCGAGTCGTAATCAAACACTACGAGATTGTTTTCTCCATCGCCCGCAAATCCACTGGAATTAAGGTATTGGTGAACATTCCGGAATCGGCGGTACGTTTCGGCATAATCAATTGAATCAAAATTATGCCCGGCAAAAAACGCGGCTTTAGCGCTACGCAGCATGTCGCTGTGCATACCGTCGGAGCCAAGCATGATATTCCTGCCCAATCCCCGCGAATTGAAAAAACCAACCGAATTATTCAGGTTGCTCTCCATGTTTTCGACTACCCATGCAGGAGAATCTTCCACCAGCTTCCGCTCCTGATCATTAAGATGAAGGCAGTGCGCCAGAATGGTTTTCGGGAATTGCATAACGCCTGCTGCGTTGAGCCGTTCAACCACGCGGTTTCCATGGTTCTTCAAACAATTTTCCTGATCCGTTATATCCTCAGCCACATGAATATGAATTCCTGAGTTGGTTTGCGTTGCCAGTTGAACCGCCATTTTCAGGGTTTCATTTCCCACCGTGAATGAAGCATGCAATCCGACCAATCCTTCTCTTCGGGAAAGATAATGCGCGGTTTCATCCAGCCCTTTCTGTGCGATTTCCATCCCGTCGCGGTCCGAAATTTCATAGCAGAGCAGATGACCAACGCCAACTTCGTCGAAAGCCTGCGCGATGGTTTCAAGGCTCCCTCCAACGGCGTTAGGCGAGGCATGATGGTCAATTACGAAAGTTACGCCGTTTTTTGCGCATGCCATGGCGGTAACAAGAGCGCTTGCCCGGATCGTTTCAAGATCGAGCGCCTTATCGAGATTCCACCAGATATATTGAAGGATCTCCGGAAAATTCTCAGGATTTTTCGCGGGCGCCGGCATTCCGCAGGCAAGCGCCGAATAAACATGATGGTGACCGTTGGCAATCGATTTGGTGATAAATTTACCGGTACAGTCTATTATCTTTGAGTTTTTCGGATCATCCTGACTGGCAGGAAAGCTAATGCCGCCGGTAAATCCCTCTTCAACCAGAATGTCGGTCTGCCAAAATTCGAATGTTTGCCAGTTAATCCATGTACCGTTTTTCAGTAACAGCATAGCGGGGTTTCTTTTCTAAGAATGTAAATATCTTTGTAGGTTTCCGATTGCAAACCTAAATTGTAAAAGTAATTTTTTTAGCCGACTTTTATCTGACTCTATGTTGTTTTGGCACCAACATTTCGTCACTAACCATAAATCCAGTGTCGTTCTTTTTTATCCAGAAGGCATCCACATCCTTTTGAGCCAGCTTAAAAGGCTTCACGCCCCATTCCTGCGGAGCAATCCAGGTTTCTTTAATGTGCTTGTTCTCTTCGCGGGTATTGCGTTAGCGCGGGGCTTTCACAAAACTGGTTTCAACCATTTTGCCATCGTTTGCAAATACGCCTCCCGCATCAAGGGCTTCATCGAAATACTTGAATAAGCCCAGGATAACATCCTTTTTTTTGTTTTTTAGTATCAATACATTTATTCTGTCAACGTGAGTTGCGAATATCTGTTTAGAATGACTTGCTTGTACGCGGTCTTTAATTCATCCGAAAGAAAAGATTTTTTAATCCAGTCAATTGCCTTTGGCTGGTTATTTATCATTCGGTCAAACGCTCTCTCAATTTGCTTGTTGGTTAATCCAAGCGCTATTGCCAATTTTCCAAAATGCTCCTTCTTTAATTTTTTCTTCTTGCCATCCATTGTCAGGGCAAGTTCTTCAGTTTCATCAGGTAAAACAATAGCAACATTTAACAAGTCGTATGCGGGAGCTAAAACCCAGCCCGTCGAGCTTTCTATCATGGAGAAATTTTTAAGGTGCATATCGCTATTCCCGGTTAAAAAGCTAAATACCGTCAACTCGAAATAGAAGAGCTTATCAAGCATAGTATTATCTGAATAAGTGTGTAGCGCCTTTCCTATTTTCTCCATCGAACTTTTATACTTGTCAAATGCTTCAGTTATCTGAAACATATCCAGCATGTGAATTTTGTTTCCAAATACTGTGCGATCAATCCTTTTGGTAATATACGATAATTCGCCGGATGCCAGGCGGATCAAACTCGACGGCACAACCCTGATTCCAAACGCTTCCGCTATCCGCATAGTCAAATGTTCGTTTCCGGGCATTTCCGGATATTTATCCGAAGGTGGTTTAAATATGTATTGCCCTCCAAGTTCACCAACTACGGTTAATCGGCTATCTGAGTTTTTTTGCATTTCCTTCACCAGCGACATGGATAACTTTGCCTGAACGCCGGGAACAGAAACACTGCGCTCCACAACATTTTTAGCCAACACAGCCATTTGGTCAAACGAGTAGGGTATCTGTGGCGGCGTTGTGGTTCCAAAGAATCCCATGCAGCATTTCTGATGAAAATCACCTTCACCATCAATGATTTGATAACAATATAAGCACTTATTTTTCACCTTCTTCATGAATTGGGAATACACTTACAGCGCCAATACAGTTCTGACAGCATGCCAGCAACAGCCCCATACGGTCGTTTTTATTTATTTTCCAGTTCTCAGATGCGATATCCAACAACCAGCCTTCCGGGATTAAACCATCAAAAAACGGGAACAGTCGCTTATCTGTATATGGATTGTTTGTAACCGGCATTGTAAATGTGATAAACTCATTAGGATGGTTTGTCACAAAATTCTCGTCATATTGAAAAGCAAATTCCCCATCATTTGTTTCAATGATAATCCCCGCAAAATACTCTTTATAAAATACTTTACCTTTTCTCATTCCGCTATTTCTTTACTATTTCCGGGAACCAATTCATGACCGAACATACCCAACACCAGATTCACTTTATCCATATTCAGATTTGATTTTCCCTGTTCAATTTTCCGTAGCACAGTGAGCGCTACTCCGGCTCTTTCTGCAAATTCTTCCTGTGTCAGATTTACTTCTTTTCTGCGTTCCTTTACGAATTCAGCCAATCGTTTCATTATATGTTTATAAATATAATTCAATGCAAATATAACAAAATATATGTTATTAAATATAATATAAATAAAATGAATATGATTATATGCTTTGGAATATAAAAACAAATTTTATCGCCTTGCATTGTGCAAAGAAAAGCACAGTATTATAGATGGCAAAGGACACGAAAAAAGCCAGTCATTGACTGGCTGGGATATTTTCTTGAGGTTAAAAAATTATGATTACTCGATCACTAACTTTTTGATCTCAATACCATGATTGGTTTGGATTTTTACTAAATACATGCCATTTGCTATCTTATTCAAATCCAATTCAATTTGAATTTGGTTTTGAAATTTTTCCTGCACAAGCTGGTCGCCTTTCAAGTCCAAAATACTTATCAATATTTCTTCAGGAATGTTTCTGCTGTTTGAAATGATGATTTTATTATTTGCCGGGTTTGGGAAGATTATAAACGTTGATTTCGAGGATTTAGTCTCAGCAATCGAATTAGTTCCTCCGTTTGTAGTTTTCAAAATAGTCCCTAATGCACCCACTGCATATCCTGTATTGGAATCAGGAAAGTAAACTGAATACAAACGATTAGTTGTTCCACTCGATAAAGTAACCCAACTTGTCCCTGCATCTATGGTTTTTAATATTGTACCAAACTTACCAACTGCATACCCTGTATTGGAATCAGTAAAAATGACTGACAATAAATAATCAGTTGTACCAGTTGATAATGCATTCCAGGATGAGCCTCCATTTACAGTTTTTAATATGACTCCACTATCTCCCACCGCATAACCAATATTGGTATCGGTAAAGTAAACTGAATATATATATTTCGTTGTGCCTGTGGATAACGCTGTCCATGTACTGCCTCCATTGTTTGTTTTTATTATTGTTCCCGCATCACCCACGGCATAACCTATATTGGCGTCAGTAAACCAAACTGAATATAACTGATTAGTTGTCCCGATTGATAATGTAGCCCAGTTTACACCACCGTTGACGGTTTTTAAGATTCTTTTTCCAGTGTCAGCAACCACATAACCTGTATTTGCATCTGTAAAGTACATAGACCAAAATCCAGCCGTTGTTCCACTCGGTATTCCTGTCCAACTTGCACCTGCATCAACCGTTTTTAAAATGACTCCACCCCAACCAGCAATATAACCTGTATTAGCATCAGTAAACTGAACTGACCATAACTGATTAGTTGTCCCGGAAGCTAACTCAGCCCAAGTGGTTCCCCCATTAGAGGTTTTTAAAATGGTTCCATTATCACCGACTGCAAAAGCATTATTTGCATCAGTTGCGTAAACTGAATGCAAAAAATTATTTGTCCCGTTAGAGAATGCATCCCAATTGGTTCCTCCGTCGCTTGTTTTTAAAATGGTTCCATTTACACCCACCGCATAACCAGTATTGGCATCCGTAAAGTAAATTGAATTTAAAACATTGGTTGTTCCACTTGATAATAATGTCCAAGTTGTACCTCCATTGATGGTTTTTAAGATTGTGGCATAACTACCATATTCACCACCCACTGCATAACCGGTATTCGTATCAGTAAAGTAAATTGAGTAGATTGTGTTCGATGTTCCGCTTGGGAATGCAGTCCAGGTAATACCGCCATTAGTTGTTTTCAATATGGTTCCAGAACCAAAATTATTCTTTCCGGCAGCATAACCTGTATTAGCATCCGTAAAGTAAATTGTCCTTAAAAAATTAATTGTACCGCTCGATAAAGCATTCCAGGATGCACCCCCATTGATAGTTTTTAATATTATTCCGGAATCTCCCACAGCGTAACCGATGTTAACATCAGAAAAGAAAACTGAAAATAAAGGATTGGTTGTTCCGCTCAAAGAAGATATCCAGGTATTACCTCCATCAATTGTTTTTATAATCGTTCCAGAATCACCAACAGTGTAACCTGTATTTTCATCCACGAAGTGAACTGAATGTAAATATTCAGTTTTTCCGCTTAATAATGTAGTCCAAATTATACCCCCATCTATGGTTTTTATTATTGTTCCCTTCTCACCCACCGCATACCCGGTATTTGCATTGGGAAAGCAAATCGAACTTAATACTGACGTCGTTACGCGCGATAAAATTGTCCAATTTGTACCTGCATTTGTCGTTTTTAAAACAGTTCCGTCACCACCAACAGCATATCCTGTATTTGGATCGGTAAAGTGAATAGAAGATAAATGATTACCTTGAGGTAAGGGATTTTGCCATGTCCACTGAGAGAATGCAAATGCTGAAAAAAGTAATAAACAAATTGAAAATAGAATATTTTTCATTTTATTATCCTTTAAATGTTAAATTATTCCTTAGAAATATTTGCATAAAACCACTAAAATATCACAGCCGAACAACCTTGAATCTACTATTGTCTCCGTTTTTCGTAAATATATAAAATTTATCAATGACCTTATCCTAAATAAGATATTTTAGGAAATAATCTTATGCAAAAATGTTGCAACTCAATTTATTTTTAGTCCCATGTGGAATAATCATAATCCAAATCAAGACAATCCAGGAGTTTGAAGGAAAACATCACACCA
>JAPLDO010000174.1 GCA_026391715.1 Bacteroidota bacterium | reverse complement strand
ACATTTCTTTCCAAGATTTACTTCTCTTTCTTGTCATCCTGCCGTAAACCCAATCCTGCGGTTTTAGTTCCCTTATAAATTTCAAAGCCCAAAAACTCATTTTTCTATCAGATTCATTATCTGATCATTGAAAAATAATATAGGTTTTATAGGGGTGACAATTCTCGTGGATAAAGGTTTTATAGGGGATGCAAATCATACGGATCGTTCGAATGGGCTATACATTTGACGAAAAATAAAAACTATGGATTCCGACACTGTTAATCGTGAAAACTCGTACATCAATGATGATGAATCTGAAATTGAAAAGGGCTTGCATATTAAAGAACTTCAAAACCGGATTTTAAAAAAAATCCTGGAAGAAAATGATCATGACCAAAAGGAGATTTTAGATAACGAATTCTTAGAATAAAATTAAAATTATTAGCGCTACTTAGATATCACCTCAACAATTTCACTATTTATTAACCAAATCAAAATTCAAAAATCATGAGAAAACTCTTTACATTGCTGATTGCATTTTCACTGTGGGCTGGAAGCTCATGGGCACAGACAACGGCGACAATTGGCGCCGGAACAACTACAGCCACTGATTACGGACCGGTTTACAACTGGGGCGCTGCCAACACTTTTGATTATTGCATATACAATTACCTCTTTTTATCCTCTGAAATAGCTGCTGCCGGAATCCCTGTCGGTTCAACCATTACAAAACTGGCATGGTCAAAGTCAACTGCCTTTGCAACAAGCGGAAACGCCAAATTCGACATCTGGATCAAGAATTCCACACATACTAACCAGACCAATGGAGTTCTCTGGGGAACTGTAATAACTGGCTCTACCCTTGCATATTCTACGGTTGCACAATCTATTCCTTCGACGGTGGGATGGATCGAATTTACGCTTTCCACACCAATTATATATACCGGAGGTTCCCTTGAAATAGCAACAAATTGGGATATCTCTGCCGTTGTGGGCAATCCAACTACCGGAGCCTTCCTTTGGAAATATTCCAACCTGACATTTAACGGAACCGTTGGTCAATCCAGCAGCGAACCCCTGAACTCACTATCTTATCTCAGCGCTTATGGAACCGGGGGCGCCTCAAGACCCAATATTCAGATTACCTACCAGCCAACTCCTGCATGTTCGGGAACACCTGCCCCGGGCAACACCCTTGCTTCTGCCAGTCCAATCTGTTCAGGCGCAAGTTTAACTTTGTCATTGCAAAATACCACTCCGGGATTAGGAGTTACCTATAATTGGGAGTCATCTTCAAATGGACTGGCTCCATGGACTTCGATTACAAATCCGGATCCATTATTAATAACTTCTCAAACAAATGAAACCTGGTACCGTTGCCAGGTAACCTGTGAAGGAAATACGGGCATTTCAACCCCCGTTCAGGTAACCATGAACAATTTTCTTAATTGTTACTGTGTATCTGCGGCGAATACGGTACATGAAGAAGATATTACGCGCGTTCAATTCGGGTCAACCCTGAATAATACGAGCATTCTCGAAAGTCTGACCGGCTCGCAGGGTACCGCAACAGGAACACAGGATTTCTACAGCAATTTCACATCAATCCCTGCAACGGAGGTAAAAAGAATGGTGATGACGCCCATCGCCGTTCAAATTACACAGAGCCGCGGCTTAGATTACGCATTTGGTCATAGCGTAAGGGTTTATATTGATTTCAACCAGAATGGTCAGTTTACCGATGCGGGTGAAGAGTTCAATATCTGGCCCTACGCAATTTCTACTACGCATACTATTACAGGAAACATTCTCATCCCGGCAAATGCTGCTCTGGGAAATACCCAGATGCGCGTGGTATGCAAAGAATCAAGTACAATAGGCCCCTGCCTGATTAGTTCATGGGGTGAAACTGAGGATTATCTGATAAATATCGGCGAAGTCCCGGCATGTATTCCTCCGGGTTTACTTGCAGCCACCAATCTGACCGGTTTCCAGGCAACGCTTGGATGGCTGGAAGGCGGCAGCGCAACTTCGTGGGATATTGAATGGGGCTTGACTCCTTTTACGCCAACCGGCATACCCAGCCTCACCGGAGTTACCAATCCTTATGTATTACCAGGCTTAACTCCTGTAACCGGATATACCTTTTATGTCAGGGCTAATTGTGGTGGTTCGGGGTACAGCGCCTGGTCGGGACCTTCTTCATTTACCACTACGGTAGCTTGTGTTGCTCCAACAACGCTTTCAGCCACAGAGATCACTACAACCTCTGCCATTCTCGGATGGACCGCGCCGGGTGCTTTGTTTGATATTGAATGGGGTCTTACAGGCTTCACGCCAAAAGGCGTCCCCAATGTAATTGGCGTTGCCAATCCCTATATATTAAATTCGCTGGAACCGGCAACTTCTTATCAATATTATGTTCGTCAGGATTGTGGTATAAATGGAATCAGCCTGTGGTCAGGGCCTTTTACTTTCGTAACCACGTGCAGGGCAATCAATGTTTTACCCTGGACGGAAGGATTTGAGGATATGACATCGGTTGGCGCGAATATACTTCCCTTATGCTGGAGTTATACGAACATTTTGAGTAACAACAATACATGTAACGGAAGTTGCAACTCATCTACCGCCCATACGGGAACCAAATTCCTTTATGGAACCAGGAACTTTAATGTATGGAATTACACTCCGGGTTTTCAGCTTACCGCAGGTACGTCTTATGATTTTTCATATTGGTTTAAATGCAGAAACACAACCGTAGGATATGATGTTAGTCTCGCTTATGGAACGGCTCCGAATGTTGCCTCCATGACCAATGTGCTGAGCAATGAAACCGGCTTGAACATAGCCGTATGGACGCAAAAGTCTTACACATTTACCCCTCCGGCTTCAGGAGTGTATTATTTTGGACTCCATACTGTTTCTCCTAATTATTCACCATTAGGGATTTCTTATGACGATTTCAAACTGGAATCGTGCGCAACACCAACTAACCTGAGCGCCGGATCAATAACCATGACCTCTGCCAGTCTTAACTGGTCGGAAAACGGCGGTGCGACCACCTGGGATATTGAATTGGGTATTGCCGGTTTTACACCTGTCGGAACGCCCACGCAAGCCGCAGTCACAAGCCGCCCATTCAACTATACCGGTTTATCAACTGCAACAAATTACAGCTATTATGTCAGGGCTGCCTGTGGTGGAGCCTGGGGCAATAGCTCATGGGCCGGACCATTTTCATTCTCAACCAGTTGTGGTGTGCTTACGGTACCCTATTGTCAGGACTTCACTACTGCTTTTTTCCCTGCCTGCTGGTCACAAACCTTTTCAGGAATTACTTCCGACAGGTGGTCAATATCCAACACCGCTATTGCCGGTGGAACCGCAGATGAAGCGAAATGTACCTATCATCTTGGAATTGGGGTTTCGAGACTTATAACCCCGCAACTCAATACTACCGGTATGTCGTTCGTTCAACTCGCCTTCAGGCAAATGTTTGATGATTACTCCAGTGGTTCCGGGGTTACAATCAGCCTGGAATCCCGTTTTGACGGTGGCGATTGGACAGCGGAGTGGTCTCATGCAGCAGGTATTAATGCTGATATTCCTGCCGAGCTGAAAGTGTTGAACATTGCCGTTCTTGGAGACTCCATGGAATTGGCATGGACTGTAAACGGAGATCATTACAACATCAACTATTGGTATATTGACAACGTATGTATTACACCGCTCTCATGCCCTCCACCTGCCGCCCTCACCGCGACCGGGATAACAACAACCAGCGCCAACCTGAACTGGATGCTTGTTGGTTCCGAAACAGCGTGGGAATATGTTTATGGAGTATCTCCATTAGCTCCACCAACAGGATCAGGTACCGCAACATCTTCCAGTACTGTTAATCCAATATCAGGACTGTCATCCGCAACGCAATACCAATATTATGTAAGGGCAAATTGTGGCGCAGGATTCAGCGCCTGGGCAGGACCTTTTACATTCACGACACTCTGTTCAGGAATAGCTGTTACAACTTTTCCTTTCACCGAAAATTTCAATGCAGCAGTTGTTCCCCCTTTATGCTGGTCAGAAATTATCACTAACACCGATTATCACTGGAAAGCCAGTATCTCAAATCCCGGCTGGGCTGATGTTGAGTACGATCCGGCTCCTGCTTCACAAAACGAATGGCTTGTAACCCCGGTCATGGATTTTACCAGCCTTTCTCACCCCCGGCTGTCCTTTAAATG
>JAPLDO010000093.1 GCA_026391715.1 Bacteroidota bacterium | reverse complement strand
GGGGGCCGGGGGGAAGGGGTCTAAAGTCAGGGGCAATAACGTGATGATTGTAGCAATGTGGCAAAAAAAATGACTTTTCGGAGTGAACTCAATTAAAAGAAACAAAGAACACAATGAGTGACAGAAAACAGATAATTCTTTCAGCCTGGGAGGATCGGGAGGCGCTTAAGAAGTTGGAAACGGTTGCGGCAATTTCCGAAGTTATTGCAGATCTTGACGAGGGGAAACTTCGGGTTGCTTCGCGCGAAAACGGAAACTGGGTAGTTCATGAATGGATTAAAAAAGCGGTAATTCTCTATTTTCTCGTCCGGAAAATGGAGGTGACAGAAGTTGGTCCTTTTCAGTTTCACGATAAAATTCCGTTGAAAAGAGATTATGATAAACGTGGTATCCGCGTAGTTCCTCATGCTGTTGCGAGGTTTGGATCGTACATTGCCGGAGGCGTTATTCTGATGCCATCGTACATAAATATCGGCGCATATATTGATGCCGGAACAATGGTTGATACATGGGCTACCGTTGGTTCCTGCGCTCAGATCGGAAAAAACTGCCATCTGAGCGGCGGCGTTGGAATTGGCGGCGTTCTCGAACCGGTTCAGGCAGCGCCGGTAATCATTGAAGACAACTGCTTCCTCGGTTCACGGTGCATTGTGGTTGAAGGCGTTCGCATTGGAAGCGAAGCTGTGCTTGGCGCAAATGTGGTTATCACCGCTTCTACAAAAATCATTGATGTAACTTCCGCTGAACCCAAAGAATTGAAAGGATATGTTCCCTCTGGTTCGGTTGTAATTCCGGGAACGATTCCCAAAAAATTTCCCGCCGGTGAATTCCAGATTCCATGTGCCCTTATTATCGGAAAACGAAAGCCTTCAACCGATATGAAAACCTCCTTAAATCAGGCGCTCCGTGATTTTGATTTAGCCGTTTAAATGAAACAGATACTCGTAATACAAACCGCTTCCATCGGCGATGTTATTCTTGCCAGCGCGCTCGTTGAAAGTCTTCATACAGCCTTTCCTGAAACCAGGATAGATTTCATGGTTAAAAAGGGAAATGAAACTCTCTTCCACAACCATCCCTTCGTGAGTGAAGTGATTGTGTGGGATAAACGGACGAAAAAATATAAAAACCTTATAAAGATCATCCGCAGAATAAGAAAAACGAATTACGACCTGGTAATTAATATTCAACGTTTTTTTAGTTCAGGCGTCATAACTGTATTGTCGGGAGCGCTTGAAACCAGAGGTTTTACAAAGAATCCTCTATCATGGTTCTTCACCAAACGTTTTCCTCACGACATTGACAATGGGTTGCATGAAGTTGAGCGAAATCATGCGCTTATAAGCGACCTTGCGGGAAGAAAACACGGACTTCCGAGGCTTTACCCCGAACTGAATGACGAGGAAGTTATTCAACAAATTATTCCGGGAAGTTACTATACAATTTCACCGGCTTCGCTTTGGTTTACCAAGCAATACCCGGTTTCGAAATGGGTGGATTTGACCAACCGGATTTCTCCGGAGGCAAAAGTGTTACTACTCGGCGCTCCTAATGATTATGCGCTGTGCGACGAGATCACGAAAAAGTCTGGTCATCCGGGGCTTTATAACCTGGCTGGAAAACTTTCGTTCCTTCAATCGGCGGCGCTGATGAAACTGGCTTGTATGAATTTTACCAACGATTCGGCGCCAATGCACCTTGCTTCGGCTGTAAACGCGCCTGTTACCGCAATCTATTGTTCAACAATCCCCGGATTTGGCTTCGGACCGCTGTCAACCGATTCAGCAACTATTGAAACGGATATTCAACTACAATGCAGACCTTGTGGATTGCATGGATTTGCCCGATGCCCGGAAAAGCATTTCAGATGTGGTTATGAGATAGATGCGAATAGGGTTGCAAGTCGACTGGCGGGAAATCAATGACCGCTTCCCCCCTGACCCCCTTCCCCAAAAAGGGAAGGGGGAGAAAGATTTCCCATGACAACCTTCATCAAACAAATACCGGGAGCTAAAGTCCCTCCCTTTTTGGGGAGGGATTTAGGGTGGGGTCTATTTTGGGGAGGGATTTAGGGTGGGGTCTATTTTGGGGAGGGATTTAGGGTGGGGTCTCTTTTGGAAATGGGAGCTTACAATTTGCCAGTTAGATTAACGTTATATGTATGATGGATCCGGAAATTAAAAAATGTTTGAAAGTGTTACAGGATGGCGGAACCATTCTATACCCCACCGATACGATTTGGGGCATTGGCTGTGACGCTACAAATGATTTCGCCGTTGAAAAGGTATATTGTCTTAAAAAACGGATGGAAAGTAAAAACCTGATAATTCTGCTGGAAGACCAGAAGAACCTTTTTCAATATGTTACTGCGATTCCTGAAATTGCATGGGATCTGCTCGGCAATGTTAACACGCCTCTTACAATCGTCTTCCCGGATGCGAAAAATCTTGCAAAAAAGGTTGTCGCCTCCGACCATTCCATTGCTATCAGAATCGTGAAAAGCGGGTTTTGTCACCAACTGATAAGCGCTTTCGGAAAACCCATCGTTTCAACTTCAGCCAATATTTCGGGGGAAACCCCTCCAAAAACATTCCGCCAAATATCCGCCGAAATCATTGCAGGCGTTGACTATGTGGTAAAAGAGAGGATGGATTTTATTCATATCATCAAGCCTTCTCAGATAATTAAAATCAATGCCAATGGCGAATTCCGGATTATCCGCGAATAATTAACTTTCCAATTCCTTTTGATGAAAAAACACTCCTTACCTCTCATATTTTTTCTCATTCTCTTTTTCCAGGTTAACCTTTTTTCCCGAACTATTGAAACGCTTACCAGATTCTCCATAAGCGGAAAAATCACCGATGGAAATAGTGGCGAAGCGCTTGTTGGCGTTACAATTTTTGTGAAGGAGCTTAGAACCGGTACAGTCACCGATGTTTATGGAAACTACTCCCTAACGCTCGCCGAGGGGAAATATACTCTCACCTTTTCCTATATTGGATACCAGTCAATAGAACGTTCAGTCGATCTGATTAAGAATTATAAAATATCACTCGAACTTGCGCCGCAACAGCAGGAACTGAAAGAGGTTGAGGTTACAAGTGAACGAAACGATAAAAATGTGATAAAACCGGAAATGAGTACTTTCCGGATGGACATCAAAACGATTCAGCGAATTCCTGCGCTGATGGGAGAGGTTGATATCATCAAGGCAATTCAGATGCTTCCTGGCGTGCAATCGGTAGGAGAGGGTTCAAGCGGCTTCAGCGTCCGCGGCGGAGCGCCCGACCAGAACCTGATTCTTCTCGATGAAGCCACCGTTTATAACGCCTCTCATCTGATGGGTTTCTTCTCGGTTTTCAATAACGACGCCATCAAAGATGTGAAGCTCTTCAAAGGGGATATCCCTGCCAATTATGGTGGAAGACTTGCCTCAGTTCTTGATATTCGGATGAATGATGGAAATTCGAAGAAATATGAGGTGAACGGCGGGATTGGGCTCATTTCAAGCCGGCTTACCATTGAAGGTCCGATATGGAAAGACCGGATTTCATTCATAGTTTCGGGCAGACGAACTTATGCCGATATCTTCCTTCCGCTCTCATCTAACAAGGCTTTGCAGAACAACCGGCTCTATTTTTACGATCTTAATGCCAAGATAAACTACCGCATAAATGATAATAACCAGATTTTTTTATCCGGGTATTTTGGCAGGGATGTGTTTACAAACAACTTTGCCGGTATGAACTGGGGCAATGAAACCGCTACCTTCAGGTGGAATCACCTCTTTACCCGACAACTATTCTCAAATTTTTCACTGGTATACAGTAACTACCGGTATTATCTCGGAACGCCGGCAGGAAACAATAATTCATTTGAATGGTCTTCGAGTTTACGCGACATTGGCGTGAAAGGCGATTTCAGTTATTATATGAATACCAGCAACACAATCAGATTCGGAGCATCGGTTACATATCACATGTTTCAACCTGGCAAGGCTGTTGGAATCGGAAATGAAACCGTTTTCACCGATGTAAAAGTGCCGAACAATTATGCTTTTGAAACCGGTGTTTACGGCAACAATGAACAAAAACTGGGAGAGCATTTAACTGTCAAATACGGACTCCGGTTTTCGATGTTCCAGAATACAGGTCCCGGAACCGTTTATCATTACGACTCTGCCTTCAAGGCAACAGATTCTACTGTTTACAAGTCGTTGGAACTTTATAACACTTATGCCGGAATTGAACCCCGGCTGGGACTTTTGTATGATTTTAACAGCAAACACTCTGTAAAAGCAAGTTATGCACGAACCTACCAATATCTTCAATTAGCGCAAAATTCAACTGTAGGAACACCGCTCGATATCTGGTTTCCTTCAAGTCCGAATATAAAACCGCAGATTGCCGATCAGGTTGCCGTTGGTTATTTCAGGAATTTCCGCAGAAATACAATTGAAACCTCGGTGGAAGGTTATTACAAGTGGATGCAAAACGTTGTTGATTTCAAAGATTTTGCAGAACTGCTGCTGAACAGTAAACTTGAAGGCGAAATCAGAACCGGAAAGGCATGGTCGTATGGTTTGGAATTTCTCGTAAGGCTGAATGAGAAAAAACTTAGCGGATGGATAAGTTATACATATTCGCGGACATTCAGGCAAATCAGCGGCATCAACGGTAATAATTCCTATCCGGCTCCTTACGACAAGCCCAACAACATCTCCATCGTTTTAAACTATGTAATCAGCAAGCGTTTTACGGTGTCGGCAAACTGGGTTTATGCAACAGGAGCGCCCGTTACCTTCCCTACCGGCAGGGCGGAAATAGGCGGAAAAATTATTCCAATATATTCCGACAGGAACCAGTATCGTTACCAGGATTATCACCGGCTCGACCTTTCCCTCATCTTGTATAGCAAGGAAAAGCCCGGCAGAAAATTCAACTGGGATTTGAATTTTTCTGTTTACAATGCCTACAACCGGCATAATACCTGGTCGGTCAATTTTACTCAGGATGCTACGAATCCTGATATCACAAAAGCCGAAAAAGTCTATCTCTTCGGAATTATTCCTTCCGTCACCTTTAATTTCCATTTCAACAATGATAAATAAAATACTTTTTTTCGTCGCTTTGGTTTTTATTGCAGTTTCCTGCACCGAAGAAATTGTTATCGAACTCGATACTACCTATACGCGGCTGGTGGTTGATGGGAATATTGAATCTGATACCGGCATTTATCGGGTAACACTTACCAAATCTGCAGATTATTTTTCAAACATAGCAGTTCCAAAGGTTGTAAATGCCAATGTTTTTCTTTCTGACGGATTCAACATTTTTCCTCTTCAGGAATCTGAAATAGGTTCTTCTGGAATTTATGAAACTCATCCGGGTTTTGCCGGCGAGGCAGGAAAAACCTATACACTGCATATTGAAATACCGGAAGCGATTGCAGGAAAATCTGTTTTTGAAGCCTCCTCAGCGCTGAAACCGGTAACACGGCTCGATTCGGTAGCTGCCGAATTCCGTCCCGACATGGGTCGCGAAGGTATTTGGACTATTAAACTATGGGCGCAGGAACCCGGCGACGAGGTTAATTATTATCTCTTCAACTTATACAGAAATGGCGTTTTGATGACCGATACAATCACCAAAAAAGTCGTTTCCGACGATAAATTTTACAATGGCAGCTATATGACCGGCGTGAACGTGATTTACCTGAACAATGCCCACAAATGGGAAACCATCTATCCCGGAGATGTAATTACCCTTCAGATGTCGGGCATTACGAAAGAATATTTCAATTTTATTGACCAGGTGAAACGGTCGGGATTCAGTATTCCGTTCTTCAGCGGACCTCCCGCCAATGTACAGGGAAATATCAGCAATGGCGGAATTGGCTTTTTCAGCGCATACTCGAATAGTTTTAAAAGCGCGGTGGTGAAGTAGCGAATTGCCACGACCTTAAGGTCGTGGCAATTCAAGTTGCTTATATACCGGGCTTTAGCCAAATTTTGATTTTTATAACCACTTTTCGGAGTGGACTCATCCTTCAATCCCAAAGTTAAAAATTATGAAACGCTCATATAGCTTTTACCTTTCCATCCTGACAGGGTTTCTGATATTGCTTGCATCCAGTGAAACCATTGCCCAGGATAACAAACCAAATAAGCGCCTGGCAGGGTCATGGGCAGGATCATTATCGGTGCAGGGAGTCGAATTGCGCCTCGTTGCAAATATCAGTTTTAATGAAAATGACAGTATGATTGTAACTTTCGACAGTCCCGACCAGGGCGTGAAAGAGATTCCTTCAAGCAAAGTGGTTTTAAGTAATGACTCAATTTTTATATCAGTTAAAAAGATTGGAGGCAAATTCAGCGGGAAAATTCAACCTGATTTTACCGCTCTCGATGGCAATTGGAACCAAAGCGGGATGTCGTTTCCTTTGAAGTTGGCTCACCAGGATAAGCCCTTTATCCTAAACCGTCCGCAGGAACCTAAACCTCCGCTGCCTTACCGCTCTGTTGATGTAACATTTTCCAATCCACAGGCAGGTATTGATCTTGCCGGAACCCTTACCATTCCTGAAAAAGAAGGGATTTATCCAGTTGCAATTCTTGTTTCAGGTTCAGGTCCACAGAACAGGGATGAAGAGCTGCTTGGACATAAACCTTTCCTGGTTTTGGCTGATTATCTTACCCGTCAAGGTATTGCCGTGTTGCGATATGACGACAGAGGCGTTGGAAAATCGGGTGGAATTTTCAAAACGGCAACTACCTGCGATTTTGCTACCGACGCCGAAGCGGCGATAGAATTTCTTAAGAAACGGCAAGGCATTGACTCAACCCGCATCGGGATTATCGGACACAGCGAGGGCGGACTAATCGCGCCAATTGTGGCGTCAAGCCGGGTGGATGTGGCTTTCATTGTTCTGATGGCTGCTCCAGGACTTACCGGCGAGCGGATTCTGCTCACTCAGTCGGCGCTGATTTCCGCAGCAGAAGGGAGCGATGAAGTTAGTATCAGGGCAGCCGAAAAAATTAACGGTGATATCTATTCAGTATTAAAAAAGAATCGTGACAACGATAGGGCGGCGACGAAAATCCGCGCGTTATTTGCTTCTGCCGACAAGAAATACGCTGCCGATACGAGCTATCACAAAATGTCGGAAACAGAACTCACCCTACAGATCGAAACGCTTACCTCCCCCTGGTTCCGCTGTTTTCTAACTCTCGATCCCGAACCCTGGTTGTCTAAAGTGAAATGCCCTATCCTCGCCATAAATGGAAGTCTTGATCTTCAGGTATCGCCCAGAGAAAACCTCGAAGCCATTGAAAAAGCGATGATCTTTGGTGGAAATTCAAGCTACGTTATTGAAGAAATCCCGGGATTGAATCATCTGTTTCAGACAGCCAACACCGGAAGTCCTGCCGAGTATAATAAAATTGAAGAAACTATCTCCCCTGTCGCGCTTGAATTGATTGGGAAGTGGATTCATACAAGTTTGCCGGGGTTGAAATGAGTGAATAAGCGGACGGGGTGAAAAGGTAGTGTTCCTATATTCCCGGAAAATTTCAGAAACTCAGAATTTTACAATCATTTGCGATTTTTCCATATATTTGCCCCCAACCACAAGCCCCTACTTTATGATGAGAAATACACTGGATGCCATTTCTCCGGTTGATGGCAGATATACAATTGTAACTGGACCACTGGCGGCATATTTTTCCGAGTCATCAATTATCAGGTATCGCCTGAAAGTGGAAGTTGAATACTTTATCGCCTTATGTAACCTCCCACTTCCGCACCTCAGCGACTTTCGGAAACAGGATTTTAATAAACTCCGGAAAATATACAAGAAATTCACGCTGGAAGATGCCGACAGGGTGAAGGAAATCGAAAAAGTGACCAATCATGATGTAAAAGCTATCGAATATTATCTAAAGGAATGTTTCAGCGAGCTTAAACTTGAAAAATTCAAAGAATTTATTCATTTCGGACTGACTTCGCAGGATATAAACAACACCGCTTTCCCAATGGCGCTGCGCGATGCGTTTCGGGAGGTAATTGAGCCTGAACTGGAAAAAATTTCCGGCGAGTTGCTGTCCCGTTGTATGGATTGGCAGGTGATTCCAATGCTGGCGCATACACATGGACAGCCGGCGTCGCCTACCACGGTTGGCAAGGAGCTTTATGTTTTTGTTGAACGTTTGGCAATGCAACAGGCGCTGCTTTCAACTATTCCATTTTCCGGTAAATTCGGAGGCGCCATTGGAAACTTCAATGCCCATCATGCCGCCTATCGGGATATTGACTGGGTTTTATTTGCAAACAATTTCGTGAATGATATTCTTAGGCTGGAACGTTGTCAGACCACTACCCAAATTGAACATTATGATAATATGGCGGCGTTTTTCGACAACATGAAACGCATAAACACCATTTTAATTGACCTTGTGCGCGATCTATGGACATACATATCAATGGATTATTTGACGCAGAAGGTCAGAACGTCGGAAACAGGCTCATCAACTATGCCGCATAAAGTCAACCCAATTGATTTTGAAAACTCCGAAGGAAACCTTGGTATAGCCAATGCCATTTTCGAACATCTTTCGGCAAAACTGCCCATCTCGCGGCTTCAGCGCGATTTAACCGACTCCACTGTGATCAGAAATATTGGCGTCCCTCTGGCTCACACACTGATTGCATATAAATCGTTGCAAAAAGGTCTCAGCAAAATCTTAATAAATGAGACAAAACTCAAAAAAGACCTTAATGCCAACTGGGCTGTGGTTTCTGAAGCCATTCAAACTATCCTGCGTCGCGAAAATTATCCGAATCCTTATGAAACGCTGAAAGAACTTACACGAGGCCACCTCCGCATCACGAAAGAAATATTGCACACATTCATTGATAGCCTTGAAATACCCGAATCTGTGAAGGAAGAAATGAAAAAGATAACGCCGGAGAACTATACAGGGATTATCAGGTTTATGGATGTAATACGAGGGACGTAGGACGAGGGACGAGGGACGAGGGACGAGGGACGAAGGACGAGGGACGAGGGGTTGCCAGCTTGCCAGCTTACTAAAGAAGATAATTCATGACGATTTCAGGATTTACCTTTGTTCGGAATGCGATAAAATTTGATTACCCGATTGTGGAGGCTTTACTATCGGTTATTCCATTGTGTGATGAGTTTATTGTGGCGGTTGGAAATTCGGAGGATGGCACAAGGGAACTTGTTCAATCAATTGGCGATTCGCGGATAAAAATCCTCGATACAATATGGGACGATTCACTTCGCGAAGGCGGGCATGTACTTGCGCTGGAAACCGATAAGGCTTTCGACGCCGTTTCGCCAGAATCCACCTGGGCTTTTTATATCCAGGCAGACGAGATACTTCATGAAAAATATATCGGGCAGGTCAGAAAGGCAATGCAAACTCATGCTGGCGATCTAAGGGTGGAAGGACTGGTGTTCGATTATCTTCATTTCTACGGATCATACAATTATATTGGCGATTCAAGGGATTGGTATCGCCGTGAAGTTCGCATTATACGGAATGATAAATCAATCAGATCGTATCTTGATGCGCAGGGATTCAGAAAAAATGGACGCAAATTGACTGTGGCGCCTTCAAATGCTACAATTTATCATTACGGCTGGGTTAAACCTCCGGAAAAACAACAGTCAAAGCAACAAAATTTTCACCGTTACTGGCATTCCGATAAATGGATGGCAAAAGAGGTTCCGAAAACTGCTGAATTTGATTATTCCATCTCCAATTCACTGGCTCATTTTACCGGAACTCATCCTGTTGTGATGGAGGAAAGGATAATTAGGAAGAACTGGAAATTTGAGCGCGATCCAACAAAAAACAAACTTTCGCCTATCAACAGGTTACTTCGTTTTATTGAGAAACTTACCGGTTGGCGGGCGGGAGAATATAAAAACTACAGGATACCCAGGCGGTAAAAAATATCGGCTAATCCATTTCTGAAAAATATGCGACACGTTAGTTTGGGGTGAGGTCAGGAAGGCTGAAATTTAGTCCTAAAACAGTTGTTTTATATCTCATTTAATTTCTGAATTTCTTCCTTAGAAAGCCCTGTATATTTCATAATTTTCTCAACAGGCTCTCCGTCTTTGAGCATTAGTGTTGCCATTTCACGAGCCTTATTTATCTCGCCAACTCTGTAGTTCGACACTATCAAACTTCTTTCATAGCGTTGTTGTTCAATATATTTCCCGTATTCTTTTCTTTCTGTTTCGCTAAGCTTCATGACATCCAGTTGCCTTTTGGCCTCTTTCAGCCCTTTGGCTTTAAACTCGTCTTTTATCTCGTCTTTCTTTAAAAAATAAATCCACTCATCCAGGGCGTCCTTAGCTACGTCATTAAACTGGTTGACTTTGATGACGTAATATTCAGGGTAGATTTTTGAGATGTTTTCGGTGTGATATAAACTTTCCTGGTCTTTGGATAGTTTTAAAATATCGTGGTTATGAATGCCTTTAAACTCAGTTGTGCCGCGGTAAACGTAATCATCGCCTTGCCCCAGATCGAAATAAACAATGTTTACCGATATGATCTTTTTAATCTGCGAATAATCCATTCCCTCGTCAATATTGTTCACGAGTAAGATAGAGGCGCCGAATAAAATACGCAGCAAATAGTCGTGTTCCTGGTTGTTTTGTATTTCGATGATGATCAATTCGCCTTTGCTGTTCTGAACAAGCGCGTCAACTTTGTTGAATTTTTGATATTTATCTTCCTTATTGCTCTCGCTTTCAAGGATGCTTTCGATTTTGACGTCTTCGCCGATCAATTCCGATAAAAAACCTTCCAGAATGCCAAAATTGGCTTTGTTTCTTAAAAGCCTCTTTACTGCCCAGTCAAACCGTATCAGGTTTTTCATTTTATTGTCAGTTTTGGTCAGTACAAAAATAGGTAAATTTCAAGAATCGCAAGACCTGTTTTAAACCATGAAGGGGTGATATTATTCTTCATAATACTTGCTTTATGCAAACTTATCGGCGACCTTTTTCCGGAAGCGGTTTATTTCACAAAAACTTTTGTTGAATACGCATTTTCGTTGGTTACAACTTTTACCAGATAGTAGCCGATACTGGCGTTCAGGGTTATTTTCATCTGGTTTTCACCAGTGAGTTTCTGTTGTAGGATGGTTTGTCCCATGGTGTTGTAAACATACACATCGCCTTTCAACACATTTCCTGAAGTATTGGCAATGTAAACCGTATTTCCCGAAGCATAAACCGTGATAGATTGTTTTTTCGCATTTTCGCCAATACTGAAAGCGCCGCCAAAATGCAGCAGGAAACGTGCGCCATCGTCATTTGTAGCAGAGAAAAATGTGTAAACCGGATTTTGCATGAGGTTTTGCATTTTGGCAGCCTGTTTATCTTCCAGGGTAATCGCAGTGGATGATGCAAACGATTCTAATTGGCTGGCAGTGATAGTGTAATGCCGTCGGCGCCTGCTTTAAAACTCATTGGGATGGTAACCGCTCCCGGTTCCCCGCGAAAATCAATGGAATAATTCCCATCCGGCTTCACGGTGTAAAGGCTTGGCGCGGTTTCGTAAAAACTGAACATCTTTTCGGCGCCGCCATTGTCAGTTGGATGGCCAAACTCGACCACGATTTCATCGGAATAGGTATTTGCGTTGCCAGCAACCTTCACGCGGAGTACGTTGGCAATTGCATCGGTTGATTTAAGGAAAGCCTGGGTGTTGTGTACCCTTATTCCATCTGCCATACCAAGCGTTCCCGCCGAGGCTGCCTGTACCATAAAGCCCTGACAAACCGGAATATACTGCGACGCCCCGTTTGTTCCTTCTCCACTTTCACTGTTGATAGCGCCATAATTGCCGAAAGTTGGAGCATCATTCCATATCCACATATTATAACCGCCGCCGCTGGTAACCAGGTTATTTCTATTCCACCCGCTTACAGCCCTCCAGTCAATTATTGGTGAGGGTTCCGTTCACGGTGAGGTAGCTTTTAGGCGTTATAGTGAGCGAGGCATCTCCTTCAATGTTAAGGTTAGCCATGTTGGCGGGGTTTACAGAGCTTTCGCTTGTTCGGGCGACATTGCCGTTATCAACCACCCAATACGATCCGCTTGTGCTTACAATATGCGCACTGTTGTTGTAGATAGCCCCGGTTTGCGCATAACTTTGCATGATGCAAAGCAACGCTGCTGTTATGATAAGTAAGAGTTTCTGTTTCATAATTTGTTGGTTTATTTGTTTTTTTGTTAAAATGTTAAAAAGCCCGAATAGCCCGTACACGCTCCGTGACGTTTTTAAGAATTATTTCGGGAGTGTCAAATTCGAATAAAATGGTATATGCACTAATTGAATTAATTTCGGTGGAACTCCAATAGTAGTTGGCATTAAAGCCACCAACAATGTTTTTTTGTAAGCACAATAAATGCAATTCGTAAAATGATGGTAAATACCAATCGCCATATTTAACTCCATTAACAGTTACAGAATATTCGTTACAAACAGTAGCAGCAAATGCGTTACCATCATCCTGACTCTGATTGGCGATGCTAATTGCTGTATTTTTTAATCCAGCTCCTACGCCATCAGCTCTTGCAAGGGTATTTGTATTTGAACCGCCATACCATCTGATACCTGTGCTTTGATCGGCGGTAGCTGCTATTAATCCATGCAGTCCGCCATCATAAACATAAAACACGATGCCGCCGCCATAACTGTCGCCAATGGCATGGGTCGAACCATCCAACTTGGTTTTATCATCAGCGCTCATACTTCCGGCAGAGCTGGTCGTTGCCGCTGAGATTGAAATGGCTGGAGCGTTTCCTCCGGATGAAACTATTGGCGCTGTTCCGGTAACTCCGGTAACGGTTCCACCTGCAGGAGTTGTCCAGCTTGTACCGCCGATGCCGTCTGTAGCAAGAACTTGTCCGCTAGTTCCACGTGTTGCAGGTAGGGTAAGGCTTGTTCCTGTTCCATTTCCGTTGATGGTAAGAGAGCCGCCAATGGTGGTGTTTGCGTTTTTGAGTATGGCAAGGGCATTGCTTCTCAAATTCCCTGCGGCACCTGTTCCATTTCCAAGCGTAAACAAGCGGTCGGTTGCAACCCAATTAGTTGCAGAGCCATAACCCACGGTTGCATATTGCCCAAAAACTGTTTCCATATAATCGTTTGCAAAGTTGTGCGAACCTGCTGCGAAACTATTTCCACCATCGGCAGTATTGTAGTAGCCCGATGCGGTTGAAAACATTCCGTTTGCTTCGTTATTCGCACCAAAAGCAACCGAGGCAAATTCGTTGGCAGCATTGCTTTTTCCACCGGGGATACAAGAGTAGGACCCAAAAGCGGTATTGTTGCTGCCGCCGCCAACCGTAGCATGATTTTTACTTGCCTCGTTCCAATACCCTCCGGCAATAACCGAATAATTCCCACTGGCAACCTGACTTGATAAACCTCTCGACAATTGCCAATCTACGGCAAACGAACCACGATTATCGCCACCATTTGCAGTGCCATCGGGTTGCTGAGCTATGATAGCGCCATTGCCTTTTGGCGAAAGCACAAAATCCACATCGGTTTGCGCATCGTTCCGTGCCAATAGTTTTACCCCGTATTTGGTGTTGTACAGATAATTGCTTTCGGTGAAGTTGGGCGTAAACGGCACAAATTTGTCGCCATCATATTTCAGCAAATCGCCTGTTATTTGGTCATTTATATTGAAGTACCTCAAAAAAATGGGGTCGGCTTCACTATACGGTGTTATTAAGTGGATCCAATTAATTTTAGCATCATCGTAATAGTAAAACCCCGTAAAATCAGTGGTTTGATAAATCAACAAACCATTTGCCGGTAACACAATGGCATCGCGTTCTTCCTTTGACATTTGAGGAATTAGCAGTCCCTTACTCGATGATTTTATGTGTAGCATGGCCGAGTTGTCGGGCTGGCTGCCATCGTCGTTAATGCCTACGTTTTGGGCATTAACATTTACGTTCAGCATTATTGCCAATATTGCCAAAATGGTAAACTTTGTTTTTTTCATCTGTTTAATTCTACTTTGGTAAATCGGGTTCATAATATCGATTGATATCCATTTGTCTTTGCCTATGCCTTTTTTCCAACTGTTCTCCACGGTTTTCATTGTAGTCATCGGCAAACTTTGATCGTATTTCCTTTGCAATCAGAAT
>JAPLDO010000036.1 GCA_026391715.1 Bacteroidota bacterium | reverse complement strand
AGGGTGTATTCACCGTCATAAATCTTATTGCTGGTGAGTTGCTCTCCAGCAGAGCTCACGTCCTCTTCAGATTTATCATACAAAGTTAAAAAAATAAAAAATAAATCGCCAGCCTCTTGTTTTACAACATAGAAGGGGTGAAATTATTCTTCATAAAACCTGCTATATCTAAACTTATTTACAACTTGACATACGCAGATATGCAGTATTTATTAAAAGGGAAGGGATAGGCTGACAGACTTTATAAACCGTATCAGGTTTTCGTTTCTTTGCACGATTAACAGTATTTTGTATTTTTGTCCCATGAATGCCATGCCTCTCGTCATTGTCGCTCTTGCAGTATTTGCCCTTGCCTACCGTTTCTATTTCGGATTTATTGCTGCAAAAGTACTTACGCTGGATTCAGCGCGAGCCACTCCTTCCACTTTGCTTTACGATGATCGTGATTATGTTCCAATGAGCAAATGGGTGCTTTTCGGGCATCATTTTGCAGCCATTGCCGGGGCGGGTCCGCTTGTTGGTCCGGTTCTCGCCTGCCAGTTTGGCTATTTTCCGGGATTTGTATGGATGGTTGTTGGAGCGGTGATGGCGGGTTCGGTTCATGACATGGTTATTCTTACAGCATCTGTGAGGCATAACGGGAAATCTCTCGCTGTAATTGCCCGTGAGGAGATCGGTAAAGCATCGAGCGGAATAGTGGCTTCCATTGCTACTTTTGTCATCATTATCATTGCAATGGCGGGTCTTGGGCTGGTGGTTGTGAATGCCCTCGCCGAATCGAGCTGGGGTACATTCACCATTGCGGCAACCATCCCAATTGCCATTTTTATGGGTGTCTGGATGTTCAAATTCCGGAAGCACAAAACGGCAGAAGCCACTGTAATTGGGGTTATCCTGCTAACGCTGGCGGTTATCCTGGGAAAATACATACCCTCCTCTCCTATCGCTTCCTGGTTTGAATTTACTCCCAAAACCCTTACCCTGCTCCTTGTCGGATATGGTTTTTTTGCTTCCGTTCTTCCGGTGTGGCTGTTGCTTTCACCTCGCGACTACCTGAGTTCCATAATGAAACTGGGAGTGATCGCCATGCTCGTGGTTGGCATCGTTATCGTTGCGCCAGACTTGAAAATGCCCGCTTTTACTCCTTTTATCAGCGGCGGCGGACCGATAATCCCAGGTACATTATTTCCTTATCTTTTTATCACAATTGCATGCGGCGCCATTTCAGGGTTTCATGCTCTAATAAGTTCCGGCACAACGCCAAAGATGATCATGACCGAGGGACACATCCGTCCAATAGCTGTGGGAGCAATGCTTTCAGAGGGACTGGTTAGCGTGATGGCGCTTATTGCCGCAGCCAGCTTACTGCCGTTGGATTATTTCATTATAAACGTTCCGGCTGAGAAACTTGCGCATTTCCTTCCTCAACTCAAAGCTATGGGTTTTACGATGAGCGATATTACGACGCTTGAGGCTGCGGTAGGCGAAAAGGTGGCAGGACGAACCGGAGGCGCTGTTTCCCTCGCAGTGGGTATGGCGCAAATATTCTCCTCCATACCGGGAATGAAATCGCTGATGTCATACTGGTACCACTTTGCCATAATGTTCGAGGCGCTTTTCATTCTTACTACCATTGATGCAGGAACCCGTGTGGCGCGATTCATTCTACAGGAACTTCTTGGAAAAATATACAAACCTTTCGCCAGAACAGAGTGGCTTCCGGGAAATCTTATTTCCAGTGGAATTGTTGTTTTTTTCTGGGGATATTTTATCTATACCGGGAGCGTTTCAACTATCTGGCCTATGTTCGGCTCGGCTAACCAATTGCTTGCCACCATTGCTCTCACCATCGGAACTTCCTACATCATAAACCGCGGTAAGGCGCGTTATGCGTGGGTAACGCTGGCGCCGCTCGCATTTGTAGGCGTCACCACTTTCGCATCCGGAATCCTGAATATAACCGGCATATATATTCCTCAGCTTTACACAGAAAAATATGTTATTCAGGGCTCGGTAAACCTTACGCTTACAGTGGTAATAATGCTTTCGGTTGTGGTAATTTTCAAGGATGCGCTGCCTGCATGGATTCGCGCCATGAATGAGTCATCATCACTGGAAAAAAAATGAGCAGGATTTATCTGTTTAGTTTTACATTCACGGCAAAAGCTCCTTTTGGACCGTTTTCAACTTCGAATGTTACCAGGTTATCCTGTTTTATTGGTTCGGTAAGACCGTTGATATGAACAAAAACGGTTCTCCCGTTTTCAGAATCTTTAATAAAACCGTAGCCCTTGTCATCGTTAAAAAAAGCGACAACCCCTTTTCTGAAGGTAACGGCTGTTCCCGATCCGGTATCCCTTGCCACATTCACGGCAATGTCTTCGGCATTTACTTTTGTTCTCCTCGATAAATCAGGGGGGGTAGAAGAGATATTTCCGAATTCATCCACGTAGGCGATCATGTCATCGGCGCTGCTACCATCTTTGTTCTCCTTTTTTTCAAGCCTTTTCTTCTCTTTTTCTTTCTTTTTTTTATCCTGTTTTGTACGAACCTCTTTTTTTCGCGATGTTTGCTGTGATCTTGCCATACGATTTTTATGTTGTTAAAATATCAAATCCACTGCCATCTGTGAACAAACTCAAAGATATCATTTGGAAATGATATTCAGCAAAGGTACGCCAATTCTTTTGAATATCCGAAATAATTGATTGTGCTGTGGCTTATGGTAAAACAAGGGTAGTTGGTAAGTTGGTAAATCAAGAGGGATTAAGAGGGCATTAAAAAAATTCAAGGTTCATGGTTCATGGTTCAAGGTTGAGTCCAATCCGAAAAGGAAAAAAAATATGCTGCTATTTGTTATATCATCCTTCAATACATGGTTGCGTGAGCGGTTTTACATTTTGTAAGGCGCCTGTTGAGTACTGTAAATTTTTTAGTTACTTTGCCGATAGTTGCGCTTTGAAATTCTTTGATGAACACAAAACAAATATAAACACACGGAATTACATCTTATGGAACCATCAGATATTGATAAACTAAAACAATCATTCCAACCCAAAAACTGGACAGAAACCATAAGCTACGACACCTGGGAGATTTTCAAGGTGATGTCGGAAATGGTTGAAGGCTTTGAAAAACTCAGCAGAATCGGACCTTGTGTCTCAATTTTTGGCTCAGCGCGCACCAAGGAAAGCAGCCGCTATTACCAGTTAGCCGAAGAAATTGCCTACCTGCTCACCAAAGCCGGCTTCGGAATCATCACCGGCGGCGGTCCAGGCATCATGGAAGCGGCAAACAAAGGCGCCCATTTTGCCGGGGGAAAGTCCGTAGGGTTGAACATCAATCTGCCTTATGAACAAAACGCAAACCCATTTATTGATCGTAACAAACTGATTAATTTCGATTTCTTCTATGTCAGGAAAACGATGTTTATGCGTTATTCTATGGGTTTCATTGCCCTTCCCGGAGGATTTGGAACCATGGATGAATTGCTGGAAGCCATCACCCTGATCCAGACCCACAAGCTGGTTCGCTTTCCGATTATACTCGTTGTGAGAGATTACTGGCAGGGTTTGATAGATTGGATAACTACCAAAGTTATCGAAGAAAAAAATATTCTCCCCGCCGATCTTGATATTTTTAAAGTTGTTGATACAGCCGAAGAAGCAGTTAATGCAATCAACGAATTTTACAAGACATACGCGCTGAAGCCCAATTTCTGAGGTTTCAAATATTTGACTATTTTTGCATTAGAATCCAAACCCAACCATGCCGGGAAAAAAAATTAAGCAAACGCCTGATATCCTTATCGGTCTCGTTGTTGAGGCCCTTTCTGATAAAAAAGCGCTCAACCCTGTTATTTTGGATTTTGGGGAACTGAAAGGAGCCGTTTGTGACGCTTTCATTATATGCCACGGAAATTCAAGCGTTCAGGTGGAGGCAATCTGCGACCATATAGTAGCGGAGGTAAAGAAGAAAATCGGCGTCGCCCCGTCGCATGTTGAAGGACTTGAAAACGCGGAATGGGTTTTGATAGACTATTTCGATGTTGTAATCCACATTTTTCAGGAAACACGGCGCAGGTTCTACAATCTCGAACAATTATGGGCTGATGCGCGTATCACGGTGATAAAAACTACAGAGTAATTAGGATAACTATTTTTGGACTTAGACAGAATGGCAGATAAATTAAATAAAATTATACCGCCGAAAGGCAAAAGACCCAAATTCAGTTTTTACTGGATTTATGCAATTTTGGCAATTGTATTTATAGCGTTACAATATTTCAATTATTCCAGCCCTTTAAAGGAGACCAACTGGCCTCAACTTGAAGCGATGCTGATTAAACAGGACGTTGAAAAAATTGTAATTATCAATAAAGAGAAGGCTGAGATTTATATCAAGAAGGAAAAGCTCAAGACCGACTCGGCGTATAAGGAATTCACAAAACGCACCTTTGGCAATAACTCTGCCAATAATCCGGAATTTTTTCTCCAGGTTGGTTCATTAGAGATTTTTTACGGATTGCTGAAGGACGCCCGCGAAAATGAAATTTCCAAAATGCGTAATGACAGCCTTCCGATTGCTCAAATTATGGCATTCCAAAAGCAGTATCCATATCCGCCCTCCACAGATAAACGACCGGATTATTTTGGCGATATTTTCTCATACATCCTGCCAATTCTGATACTCGTTGGCGCCTGGTTCCTGATCATGCGCTTTATGAGCAAAGGAGGAGGAGGCGCCGGACAGATGTTCAACATCGGCAAATCGAAAGCGCAACTGTTTGACAAGGATACCAGCGTAAGTATAACTTTTAACGATGTTGCCGGTCTCGAAGAGGCAAAGGTGGAGATTATGGAGATCGTTGATTTTCTGAAAAACCCATCGAAATATACGAACCTTGGAGGAAAGATCCCAAAAGGCGCTCTACTTGTCGGTCCTCCGGGAACCGGAAAAACGCTGCTTGCCAAAGCCGTTGCCGGCGAAGCAAAAGTTCCTTTCTTTTCGATATCGGGTTCCGATTTTGTCGAAATGTTTGTGGGCGTTGGCGCTTCACGCGTTCGCGACCTCTTCCGCCAGGCAAAGGAAAAAGCGCCTTGTATAATCTTTATTGATGAAATTGACGCTATTGGCAGAGCGCGCGGACGAAATGCCATCACAGGCGCCAATGATGAACGCGAAAATACCCTTAACCAGTTGCTTACCGAAATGGACGGCTTTGGCACCAATGCCGGCGTAATTATTCTTGCAGCTACAAACCGCGCCGATATTCTCGACCGGGCGCTGATGCGCGCAGGACGATTTGACCGTCAGATCAATGTCGAACTTCCCGATCTCGAAGAACGGAAAGCCATTTTCAAAGTACATCTGAAACCGCTGAAACTCGATCCAGGTCTGGATGTTGATTTTCTTGCCAAGCAAACTCCCGGCTTTTCAGGCGCCGATATTGCCAATGTATGCAACGAATCGGCGTTAATCGCAGCGAGAAAGAATAAAATTATCATCGAGAAGCAGGATTTCCTCGACGCCATTGACCGAATCATTGGCGGATTGGAAAAACGCAACAAGATTATTTCGCTGCATGAAAAAACTGTAATTGCCTTCCATGAGTCGGGACATGCTACCACCAGTTGGCTGCTCGAATATGCCCACCCGCTTGTGAAGGTTACAATTGTTCCCCGCGGAAAAGCGCTCGGCGCCGCCTGGTACCTTCCGGAAGAGAGACAGATTACCACCTACGAACAGATGTTCGATGAAATCACCTCCGCCATGGGAGGAAGAGCTGCCGAAGAAATCGTATTCGGCAAGGTTTCAACCGGCGCGCTCAACGACCTCGAAAAAGTTTCAAAACAAGCCTATGCAATGGTTGTTTATTTCGGACTGAACAGCGAGATCGGCAATATAAGTTTCTACGATTCCACAGGTCAGAATGAGTATGCTTTCCAGAAACCATACAGTGAAAAAACAGCCGAAATTATTGACATGGAAGTGCGTAAAATTGTTGAAGCAGGCTATCACAGGGCAAAGCATATCCTGACCGAAAACAAGGATAAACTTGAACTACTTGCTAACCTTCTGCTTGAACGGGAGGTTATTTTCAGAGAAGACCTTGAAGTGATTTTCGGGAAACGCCCCTGGGATAAAGAAGAAGAAAAAAAAATCGTTACGATTCCGGTTGATGTAAAGAAATCCTGACCAAATCATGGAAGAGAGCACCGCGAGAGAAAAAATTCTGAAACGGGTAAGAGACGCCCTAATCGAAAAAACAGAAACGCCCTATCCAATCCTTGATCAGGATTCATCGGTATATCAGGATATCGCCGACCCTCTCGATGTTACCTTTGCCGAAGAACTTGTTCGGATTGCCGGTAAATTTGTTTATTGCGAAAGCGATGATGAATTTATCAGTAGCCTGAAAAATTTCATTCTTGAGAAAAACTGGGGGGTTCTATATTGCCAGGATTCTAAAATTCATGCGATACTTAAATCTGGCGGAATTCCATTCGAATCGCGCACCGACGCTTTCAAGGAAGCTCATATCGGCATTACCCGGTGTGAATACCTTATAGCGCGACTTGGATCGGTTATGGTTTCAACAAGAACCAGCCCGGGACGACGCATCATCTGTTTTCCCGAAATTCATCTCATCCTTGCTTACAGTTCACAATTAGTCCCTGATTTAAAGCAAGCCCTCGCCGGAATAAAAAAGAAATACCGCGATAACTACCCTTCAATGGTTTCAATCATCTCCGGTCCAAGCCGTACCGCCGATATTGAGAAAACCCTCGTCATGGGGGCGCATGGACCAAAAGAACTCTATGTGTTTTTAATTGATGATTCAACTACTTAAATCTGATTTCAGGCAGGATGAGTAATTTCTGGACACGGACCATTACCGGTTTATCAATGGTATTTATTCTGCTTGCCGCCATTTACTTCAGCGGATTAATATTTGCTACGATATTTCTCCTCATCACTATTCTGGGACTTTGGGAATTTTATGGACTTATTACAAATGCCCATTGCCATCCTCAAAAAGTTTATGGAACCATAGCCGGCGCTGTTATTTACCTTACAACATTGATAATTCAAAATATTCAGTTGAATTTCAGGGAACAATACCTGCTTGCTTTCCTTCCGCTCATAATGCCAATTCCGCTAATATTCATCACTTTCATTATTGAAATTTACCGGGATAAGCCAAATCCGCTGCAAAACATTTCAACCACCATCCTCGGCATACTCTATATAGCTGTTCCCTTCTCGCTCCTGCTCTTCTTCAGCCGCTCCTCCGTTCTTTATTTCCTTGGTATGCCCGTGATTCTCGTTGGATACTTTGCTTTCACCTGGATTTTTGATACCTGCGCTTACCTTTACGGAAAACAGTTCGGGAAACATAAATTATTTGAGCGCATCTCTCCGAAAAAAACCTGGGAAGGAACTATCGCTGGCGCCATCATTACGCTGATTACCGCCACAGGATTATCTTTTTTAATTACCGGTTTACCAGTTTATGACTGGCTGTCCCTGGCTCTACTCGTAATCGTATTCGGCGCCCACGGCGATTTGGTTGAGTCGCTGTTCAAGCGCAGCCTTAACATTAAGGATTCCGGCGTTATCCTTCCGGGACACGGCGGTATTCTCGATCGTTTTGACACAATGCTGATTTCAGCGCCTTTTGTATTTTTGTACTTCTTTTTACGAAATTCTATCTGAACCATTATGACCATACATAAAGAAGGATATAAAACCATCCTCATAGCCTTTCTGTTTGTTGCCGCGCTGATTCTCGCGTTTAACGATGTTTTGAAAAATCAGACCTGGTTTCATTTCGGGTTATATGCTTTCTGCCTCTGGTTTATCATCATGATCATAAGGTTTTTCAGGTCGCCCAAAAGAACTTTCACAGGAGAAGAGAAGGTAATTATGTGCCCCGCAGATGGGAAAATTGTGGTGATTGAGCGAACCATCGAACCTGAATATTTCAAAGATGAACGGATTCAGGTCTCCATTTTCATGTCGGCTACAAATGTTCATGTAAACTGGTTTCCGGTTGGCGGCGAGATAGTTTATTATTACTATCACCCCGGCAAGCATCTGGTGGCATTCAACCCGAAAGCCTCCCTCGAAAATGAACGGGCTACCACCGTTATTCAAACCAATGACCATAAGAAGATCCTCGTCAGGCAAATCGCCGGCGCAATGGCGCGTAGAATAAAATGCTATCCGAAAGTGGGCGAACCTGTTACTCAGGGTGAGGAACTTGGCTTTATCAAGTTTGGTTCGCGGGTTGACCTGCTGCTTCCCGTTGATACAAAACTTGAAATTACCCTGAACCAGAAAGTGACAGGAAAGAAAACAATTATTGGTCGCCTGGCATAAACTTTCGCTCGATTACTCCTCAAGCGCCCGCCGCAAAAACTGGTTAAGCGGGTACATTGCCTTGAAAGCTTCGCTTACAAATTGGTGAAAACCATCCTCAGCAATCTCATTATCCTTCAATGGACATGAAACGGTATAATGCCGGTTCTTCAGGATATCAATGTGGGGAAAGTCTTTGGGAAAGTCCTTTGGCGGTAATTTTGCTTTGTCCATTTCATCAATGCCGCCGGCATATTTTTTGAAGTTCCTGTCGTTCAGGATCGTCAGAAATTCTTCAATGTTATAGTAAATCTCTTTCCTGATTCGCTTCAGTTGTTCCGGTTCGGGCATATAAACTCCGGTAGCGAGAAAAGATCCTCCCGGCTGTAAATGAATGTAATATCCCGGACCCGGACTTTTCCTGCCCACGCGAGTGATCCAGGCGCCCATGTTGATTTTATACGGCGATTTATCCTTTGCAAAGCGAACATCGCGGAAAATCCGGAACATACAATCTTTTGCCTCCACAAATTTCACGGTATCATCAAACCCGGCAATAGCCGGAATTACCGAATTCACAAATTGTTCAACTTCTGTTTTGGCGGCGTCATACATTTTTTTATTTGCATGAAACCATTCGCGGTTGTTGTTCGCGGCAAGCGCGGTAAGAAAATCAAGTGGCTGGTTTTTCATAGAACAAAGATAAAAAATTGTTGATAAAATTTTCATGAATTCCGTATTACCTTTTTCGTTTTTTCCGATTAACCCAAAAAGGAAAGATGAAACCCGGAATTCAAATTTGCATCATTCTCGTCTCAATTACCTGCTCGGCATGGGCAGCCGGCGAGCGAAATCCAGCAGGCGGCAGAGCGGCGGGCATGGGCGGAACCTCTGTAGCTCTGATTGATTTTTGGTCGCTTAACAATAACGAGGCAGGATTGGCATGGCTTAAAACAGGAGCGGCGGGCTTTTCCTTTGAAAACCGTTTCCTTCTCGCCGATATAACCACTGAATTTGTGGGCATTGCCATTCCTATAAAAGTGGGAACCTTTGGATTGTCGGTAAACAGATATGGAAATAACCTTTATAATGAACTGAAAGGCGGACTGGTTTTTTCCCGAAAATTCGGCGCCCACTTTGGCGCCGGTTTACAGTTTAACTACCAGCGATTTCATCTTGCGGGAGAATATGGCTCCAGGCAAATAATTTCCTTTCAGATTGGACTGCTCTATCAGCCGGATAAAAGAATTTCGGTAGGAGTTCAGATTGCAAATCCCGTCCCGGTTAAAATAACCGAAAATCCGGCAGAATATTTACCTGCGAGTATTAACCTGGGGATAGCCTGGCAATTATCCGAAGAATTCCTTGGGACCATTGAAGTAGGAAAGGAGTTGCAGAATCTGCCGGTATTTCGCGCCGGAGCCGAATATCATTTTGCAAAACCATTGTTCGTCAGAATCGGAATTTCAACAAACCCGATCTCCTTCTCCTTCGGATTTGGCGTTGAAACGGGAAAGTTAAAAATTGATTTTTCGTCGGGATATCATCAACTATTGGGATTCAGCCCGTCGGGGTCGGTTGTTTACACGTTTACACGATAAACCATGAAAACCATCTTTATAATCATTGCGCTGACGATGAGACTTGGAATTGACGTTTATTGTCAGGAAATAATTCCCGCTGAAATGATTGAAAAGGCAGTGGAATCCCTTGACTCCGACCGCGACAGTGAAAGTCTCTACGAAGAAATGGCTGATCGCGTTATGCGACCGGTAAACCTGAATGCTGCAACGCGGGAAGAGATTGGCGCGATTCCGTTTCTTTCGCCCGCACAACAGAAAAACCTGCTGGATTATCTCGCAACCTACGGCGAGGTGTTTTCATTGTATGAATTACAATCAATATCAGGATTTGATTCGGTTTTGATCCGAAAAATTGAACCATTTATTGTCATTAAACCGAAATCAGAAATTCCTCCGCTAGCTCCCGGTAATCTTGTCAGGTTTGGTCATCACGACCTGCTTGCGCGCTATGAGCAGACATTTCCCACGGCGGTTGGTTATCTTGCCAATGACTCGGTAATGTCGGCGAAACCTGGATATTTCTATCCCGGCGCGCCTCAGAAATATTACTTTCGCTATACCTTTAACTGGTTTGATAAAGTGAGAATCGGCTTTGCAGGCGAGAAGGATCCGGGCGAGCAGTTTTTTCGCGGCGCCCAATCGAAGGGCATGGATTTTTATGCCGGATTTATCTCCTTCAATAACTTCGGAATACTGGAAAATCTGACCATTGGAAATTTCAGGGCGGGATTTGGGCAGGGGCTTACCTTTGGTTCAGGACTTTCCATGAATGCCGTACCCGGATTTTCGTCGAATCCGCTGAGTACAGCCGGAGTGCGACCGAGTATTGGAATGAACGAGGCGTCGTATCTGCGCGGAGCGGCAGCCACAATGAAAATCAACCATTTCAGGATAAGCGCTTTCATATCGTACCATCCGCGCGACGCCACCGTTACCGAAATGGATACAACTTCGGGAACCGCAGAAGAGATAAGTTCTATGATAGAAACCGGCTATCATCGCACCGGACTTGAATTAGCAAAAAGGAATGTGATGACGGAACTGGTTTGTGGAGGAAATATCAACCTGACTCTCGCGCCAAGCCAGAAGTTTGGCTTCCGGATCGGCGTTACCGGCGTATATGTGAGGTATTCGGCAAACATAACCGCAGGAAACGACCTGTATAAAATGTTCAGCTTTTCAGGCAACAGCAACCTGAACGCCGGTATTGATTATCAGGTGCGTTTTGGGAAACTCTATCTCTTCGGCGAAATAAGCCGAAGCATGAACGCCGGTATCGCCTGGCTTAGCGGCGCTACGATCACGCCCGATCCCAGAGCAACGATAACAATGGTTGTAAGGAATTATCAACCTCAATATCAAAATCTCTATTCAAACGCATTTGGGCAACAAAGCCTCAATGCTAATGAACAAGGGGTTTACATCAGCCTCAACACAGCCGTTCATCCGAAAATTAGCTTATCCGGTTTCGTTGATATTTTTAAAATACCCTGGCTGAAGTACAGGGTTGATGGTCCATCGCAGGGGCGGGAAACAGGAATTATGCTGACATGGCTAACATCGCGAAATGTAACTTCCTCCATCAGATATTTACAGAAAAATGTCAGCGCCAATAGCTCCGCCGGATCGGGGCAAATCGTTCATGAACTTATGGATTACACGACGCGAAGCTACCGGTTTAGTATTGACTGGACTCCCATCCCCCGGCTTCTTTTTAAAACCAGGCTCGATATTAAAGAAGCGAGCGAAACTCAGGAAAAAAGCGCTTTCGGTTATTTAATGTATCAGGATTTTCAGGTGACAACAACCGGTTGGCTCTCTGCGGCTGTAATCAGGTTTGCGGTATTTGACGCCCCGGATTACGCAACAAGGATATATGTTTACGAACCGGAAGTACTTTATGGATATTCCGTGCCGGCTTACCAGGGACAAGGTATTCGAAGTTGTGTTGTGCTGAAATTCAGCCCTGTTCGTTTCATTACTCTATGGATAAAAAGTGGGATTACCTGGTATAGCGACCGGAATGAGGTTGGTTCTGGACTTGACATGACCAAAGGGAATATCCGGGGCGAGTTGACAATGCAAGTGATGGCGAGGTTATAGTTTGAAAAAATTAATGAATTATGAGTCCACTCCGAAAAGTCATGCTTTTGCCACCTTGCTACAATCATCGCTCTTTTGCTCCAGCATTTAGACCCCTTCCCCCCGACCCCCTTCCCCA
>JAPLDO010000129.1 GCA_026391715.1 Bacteroidota bacterium | reverse complement strand
TTTGGTTTTCAATTTGAACCATAAGAATTTGCTCATCCCCAAGCACTTCGACGAGTTTGAAGGCTCTCCTTATCTGGTTTTGCCCTATTGCAGGCAAGGCTCGGTATTTTGCAAAATCGGGGAGGTGAGCGAACAGGAACTCGCCCGCTTTATGCAGCAGGCATCTTCAGCCCTGAATTATCTGCATAACCAGGATCCGCCAATCATTCATCAGGATATCAAGCCCGATAATTTCCTGATTGATGGCAATGGGAATTACCTTCTTGCCGATTTCGGCATCAGCAGCAAAATACGCCGCACCCTGACCAAAAGCATGGGTGCGCAAGCCTCAACCGGCACGCTGGCATACATGCCGCCTGAAAAGTTTTCGGCTGATAAGCAGATCATCAAAGCCGGAGATATCTTTTCACTGGGAGTAACGATGTATGAATTGCTTACCGGCGATTTACCTTTTGGCGATAATGGCGGACTGACCTTGAAAGCCGGCGCCGAAGTTCCCAATTTACCCGGAAATTTCAGTCCGGAGCTAAACAGTTTGTTAAAGAAATGCTTGTCCAAAGAGCCCTGGGATCGGCCAACGGCGGAGCAATTGGAAGAGGTAGCGGGAAAATTCCTGCAAACAGGACAGTGGACGGAAGTTGGCAAGGACGCAACCAAATCTGAGCCTGAACCTTCCAAAGAACCGGAGCAACCCCGTGGAGGCCGCAAAACAGAAACCATTCCACAACGGCAACCTGAACCGCAAACAGAATCAAAATTTGAACCTGAGCCTGAACCTGAAAATAGGAGAAACCTTACTCCCTGGATCATTGCATCGGCAGTAGTAGCAGTGGGGATTGTGGCAGCCATCTTTTGGACAAAAGGCCCATCGGCCAACGAACTGCGGGAAAAGGCTCGTATAGACAGTATCCGGATATCCGACAGCATTGCAATGACACAGGCTGAACAGCAGCGCATCCTGGATAGCATGGCATTGGCTGCCCCACAGCAGGAACCAACTTCCACTTCGCTTAAAAAATCACAAAATGGTTCACCGGAAAACAAAAATGACGGGCCTGCTGATGCAGTAGAAATTTTCACGATGGTTGAAGAGATGCCCTGTTATCCCGGCGGAGATGATGCCCGGGTCTCCTTTTTAAGGCAGAATATCAAATATCCGGAAGAAGCGAGGGAATTGGGGATTCAGGGAACAGTGTATTCATCCTTCGTTGTGGAAAAAGATGGTTCCATAACCGATATTCAAATCCTGCGCGGGATCGGTGGCGGGTGCGATGAAGAAGTCATCCGCATTATCAAAGCAATGCCAAAGTGGGTTCCCGGAAAACAGCGGGGCGCTACGGTGCGTGTTCAGTTTAAAATGCCTTTAAAATTCACTCTTTCAAACTAAAAAATATGTCAGCGCTAAAAACCAACCAATTATTTGCCAACCGTTACCGCCTCATCCGAAACATTGGTTCAGGCGGTTTTTCCGAAGTCTGGCTTGCTGCCGACCAAATGTCCGGCGACCTTGAAATCGCCCTGAAAATCTATGCGCCCGGACAGGGGCTTGACGACCAGGCCGTCCAGATATTCAGGGATGAATACAAAGTTGTGTTTTACCTCAACCATCCCAACCTGCTTAAACCATCCCATTTCGATATCGACGAAGGCAGGCCTTATCTGGTACTTCCCTATTGCGCAAACGGAAGCGTGATGAAAATGACCGGACAAACGGATGAAGCGACCATTGCAAAACTCCTGCTACAGATAGGCGGCGCCCTTGAATACCTTCATTCGCAGGATCCGCCGGTGATCCACCGCGACATAAAACCTGAAAACATCCTCGCCGACATTTCCGGGAACTATTACCTGAGCGATTTTGGCATCAGCAGCAAACTGCGCCGTACCCTGACAAAAAGCATCGGACGCAGCCAGGAATCATCCGGTACAACCGCCTTTATGGCTCCGGAACTTTTCCAGGCGAAACGACAGGTACTTCCGGAGTCCGACATATTTGCCTTTGGTACAATGCTGTACGAGTTGATTACCGATGAATTGCCTTTTGGCCAGATTGGCGGCGCCATGCTTATGAATGGAGCCGAGGTTCCGGATATTTCCGACCAATGCTCCGCTGCACTGGCGAAACTGATTGCCGCCTGCCTGAACATCGACATCGCCAAACGGCCAACTGCCGCAGAACTGAAAGAAGCAGGGACATTTTACCTGAAAAACAAGTATTGGAATACAAATAATGCCAGGGAGCCAAAGAGTGACCGAAAAACCCAGCCCATCCAGCCAAAACCAACAGACAACAAGAGCCATGCGCCCGTTACCACCCCGTTGGATAAAAATAATCCGGGGAAGGGAAGCAAAATACTATTTGCTGCGTTAAAAATCCTCCGGAAGATTGGAATGGCAGTGACACGGAAAGTCGTTTTTATTCCCCTGATAATCGTGCTTTTAGTGGGAGGATTGCTCATTACTTACTATGAAATAAGACCCGGTTTTATGATGGAATACCTGCATAAGCGAAACTTGGAATCCCGACAAGGAACGTTTACCGATGACCGCGATGGGCACACCTATAAAACCATTAAAATTGGCGAGAAAATCTGGATGGCAGAGAATCTGGCCTATAAGGCCAATGATGGTTGCTGGGCTTACAACAACGAAGATAACAATGTTGAAAATTATGGTTATTTGTACAACTGGCAAACAGCCTGTGAAGTGGCGCCAAAAGGCTGGCACTTGCCAAGCTCGTCGGAATTTAGAGACCTCTTGGACATCAGCTATCGCGATTATTATATGAATTACTTGATTGATTTTGAACTGTTGACCATCAGTGACCGCTTAGGTTTTTCAGCGGTATTTGGCGGGTGGGCTTACAGCAATGGAAAGGAGTTTGGAGAAATTGGAAGATTAGGCATTTATTGGAGTTCCTCCGTTTTTAAGGATTATGAATCTATGCAATTTATCGTCAATAGTGAATCACGCTCTGCTTTTTTAAGGGAAAACCCAAAGGATATAGGGTGTTCGGTCCGCTGCGTCAGGGATTAAGTGCGCCCAGACGCACACAAAACGACCGGGAACTAATACTTCCGGTTAATATAAATGAGCTTGCTGTAAACAAGATGGTGGGCTGCAAACAAATTGAATCAGAATGGAGAGAAACGAGTTGTTATAGATAAACAGAAG
>JAPLDO010000025.1 GCA_026391715.1 Bacteroidota bacterium | reverse complement strand
AGAGCCGAAGCGCCGAGAGATTCGCCAATGGCAAAGCCTATAAAGCTGGCGCCTGCATATTCGCCGGGAACGAACATCAGAATGATCAACATCATGATAAGTTCCAGCGAAATAAGCACCACTCCAATACTCATCCCTGCATTCAATGGGATATTCAGTAACTTGATTGGTTTCCTTTCCAGCGATGCAAAAGCCATGCGGGCATTGGCAAGTGTATTCATCCTTATACCGAACCAGGCGACACTATAGGATCCGAGGATTCCGATAACCGTCCAACCCAGAATCATCAGCACTCCGCCGATTCCAAAATTAGCGTCTGAGAGCCATCCAAAATAAAAGGCAACTGCGGAACCGATAAAAATGAACAGGATCACCAGAAATTTACCCTGCTGAACGAGGTAAGTTTTTGCAGTTTCAAAAATGACCTGAGCCACATCGAGCATTGATTTATGGGCGCGGATTTTTTTAACATTAAGAAACTGGTACAATCCAAAAAGGAACCCGGAAAGGGTAATTAAAAATCCCCAGTAAAGGATTGTTTGATCTTTAATGCCTGACGGAATCACCAGGTTTGCTTCGCTTGCCCATGTAAATAAGGGCAGCAGGAAGACTGTTAAAATGGTTAAGGCTCGTTTCATATACACATATTTAGTTATTTTGTTGGACAAAAATAGCAAATATTCTTATAAAACCAACTTCCAGATGATTTCATACAGAAAGAAATGCTGAAACAAATGTTATACCTTTGGCAATTACGCTAAATTCTCGTAGGTTTGTATGGCGGTAAAATGGGAATGGTTACATGGAAAAAATAAGATTGGATATCATCGGCATGTCATATAGTCAATCGCAAAGTGGGGCTTATGCGCTGATACTGGGTGAACGTAGCGGGCATCGCAGGTTGCCGATCATTATCGGAGGCTTTGAAGCTCAGGCGATTGCGATTGAACTTGAAAAAATCAGAACTCCCCGCCCACTAACCCATGATCTGTTTAAGAGTTTTGCCAATGCTTATCAGATTGAAATTACGGAGGTGATAATCAATAAATTCAGCGAGGGTGTTTTTTTTGCTCAATTAAAATGCTCCGATGGACAAATTGATCGTGAAATTGATTCGCGGACTTCAGATGCAATTGCCCTGGCGCTTCGTTTTAACTGTCCGGTTTATACTTATGAAAATATATTATCCTCAGCGGGAATACTAATGGACGAGGATTCTGATGTTCCAAAACCTGATGAAAATCAGGGAATTCCCTCCGACCCTGAGCAAACCTCACTTTCGCATACCTCAACTTCCGATTTGAAAGACGCTCTTAGAAACGCCATTGAAAATGAAGAATATGAAAAGGCGTCAAAAATCAGAGATGAATTGAAAAAGCGGAAGTAATTCCTCAAAATTCGAAATAATCAATAAATCATTTGAAAATTATGAGTATAAAAGTTCGTTTGATCCTTCTTAATTTTTTACAGTTTTTTATCTGGGGATCATGGTTGTTGACTATTGGCGCCTATTGGTTTCAAACCAAAAATTGGTCTGGATCTGAATTTGGCGCCATCTTTTCCACTATGGGTATAGCCTCATTATTTATGCCGGCAATTGCGGGCATAATTGCCGACAGATGGATCAATGCCGAGAAACTCTATGGTTTTTTTCATATCGCCGGCGCTTTGGCGCTTTTTATTGTACCTGCTGTAAATAGTCCATCGGCAATGTTCTGGATTATGCTACTGAACATGTGTTTCTATATGCCAACCATCTCGCTTGCAATAACCGTGAATTACTCTGCATTAAAAAGTAAAGGACTGAATATTGTCAAAGATTATCCGCCCGTAAGGGTTTGGGGAACAATAGGATTTATTGCCGCTCTCTGGATCATCAGCCTTACCAAACTCGAAAAATCTGCTGCGCAATTTTATGTAGCTTCTGCCGCGTCGTTGTTTCTTGGATTGTATGCTTTCACAATGCCAAAATGTCCGCCACTTGGTTCAGTCAAGAACAAATCTTTCGTCAGCGCTTTAGGTCTTAATGCATTTGCCATGTTCAAAAATGTAAAGATGGCGCTATTCTTTATTTTTGCAATGTTGCTGGGCGCTTCATTACAACTGACTAATGCTTACGGAGATACTTTTCTGCATGATTTTGCTAAACTTCCTGAATACAAGGATCTCCTTGCTGTGAAATTTCCGGCGATTATCATGTCCATTTCCCAGATTTCGGAAACCCTGTTTATTCTTACCATTCCATTTTTCCTGAGACGATTCGGCATAAAAAAGGTCATGCTTTTCAGTATGATCGCCTGGATTCTGCGTTTCGGACTTTTTGCTTATGGAGATCCTGCCGCCGGACTGTGGATGATAATACTCTCGTGTATAATATATGGTATGGCTTTCGATTTCTTTAATATATCCGGATCTATTTTTGTCGAAACCCAGAGTGAACCCGGAATCAGGGCGAGCGCACAGGGACTTTTTATGATGATGACCAATGGCTTTGGAGCTTTCCTCGGTAGCTGGATCAGCGGAATGGTGATAGATACATTTTTTAAAATCAGCAATGATCCCGGCGCAATAATGTTCAACTGGAAAGGAATCTGGCTGGCATTTGCAGGATATTCTCTCGTGGTTACAATTTTATTCGCTTTCCTCTTCCGCCACAAACACGACCCAAAAATATTTACGTCAGCTTCTTTAACTTCCAGTTAAAGCTGAGGACAATTTCAAATTTTCGCTATTTCGTTATTTTATAATGCGCCAATACCTCTCTCTCCTCGACCACGTTTTGAATAATGGAACCAAAAAATCCGACCGCACAGGAACCGGGACTATCAGTGTTTTTGGGTATCTTATGCGTTTCAACCTGCGTGATGGCTTTCCTCTTCTCACAACCAAAAAACTTCATCTCCGGTCAATACTTCATGAACTGCTATGGTTCCTACAGGGTTCAACAAATACGAAATACCTAACTGATAACAAGGTGTCCATCTGGAATGAATGGGCTGATCCGGGGGGAAATCTTGGTCCGGTTTATGGGTATCAATGGCGATCCTGGCCAAAAGCCGATGGAACTCATGTAGATCAGATTAGTCAGGTAATCAGTTCAATAAAATCTAATCCCGATTCAAGGCGGCATATCGTAAGCGCATGGAATGTGAGCGATATCGATGATATGGCTTTACCTCCCTGCCACCTGCTTTTTCAGTTTTATGTTGCAAATGGCGAACTGTCATGTCAGATGTATCAACGGAGTTGCGATATTTTTCTGGGAGTTCCTTTTAACATTGCCTCGTATGCTCTCCTTACCATGATGGTTGCGCAGGTAACTGGACTAAAACCGGGAGAATTTATTCACACGCTTGGCGATGCGCATATTTACCTAAATCACCTTGATCAGGTGAAACTCCAGTTGACCAGAAATCCCTTTCCTTCGCCATCATTGAAGATAAATCCGTTGGTTAAAAACATTGATGATTTTCGGTTTGAGGACTTTGAACTAACCAACTACGAGGCACACCCGCATATAAAGGGAGAAATTGCCGTTTAAAATAAATCAGTATCAGATTGTCTACCCAATTTGTTCTTTTTCAATTTCTCTGCATCGGGCTGGTTGGGCGCGTCATGGTCGAGCCGGGGAATAATGTCTTGTTTGATGGTTTGAATCATGCCTTGGTTGATAAGCATTTAAAAGGATTATAACCTGCATTGTATTTTATATTTTCGTAAAATTATCTCAAACGCGCAGAAAATGTCTCTCCCTCATGTTTATTGTATCGGAGAAGCCCTTCTCGATATCATTTTCGAGAAAAGCCAACCAAGGTATGCCACACCTGGCGGTTCCATGCTAAATTCGGCAGTTTCTCTCGGGAGAGCAGGAATTCCTGTTTATCTTATTTCCGATTTTGCCAATGACCAGACAGGCGATTTGATCAATGATTTTCTTCTGCGCAACGGGGTTTCAACTCAGTATGTCAACAGGTATGATAATGGGAAGACAGCCATTGCTCTGGCATTTCTTGATAATGAACAAAATGCAAGTTATTCATTTTACAAAGATTACCCTGTCAACCGATTTCCTAAATGCGTTCCGGAAATTCATCCGGGAGATTTTGTTTTGTTCGGATCCTTTTACAGTATCACTCCATCGCTGCATGATGAAATCATTGCATTTGTAAGACATGCAAGAGAAAACGGCGCCTTTATCCTTTACGATCCTAATTTCAGGAAGCCTCATCTCGACGACCTGGAGCGCCTCAGACCATTGATCTTTGAAAACATCAGTTACGCCGACATGGTGCGCGGTTCGGACGAGGATTTTCAACTCATCGTAGGAGTGAATAATTTTGAAGAAGCATTTACGGCAGTAAAAAAAGCGGGTTGCAACATGCTGGTTTATACAAAAAATAAAGACGGCGTTGAAGCGTTTATCCATGATGAAAAATTCAATGAGGCTATTCCGTTCATTACCCCACAGAGTACCATCGGCGCCGGAGATGCTTTTAATGCCGGACTTATTTACGGCATGTTAGCAAGTCCAACTCATACCGGATTGCCGCATCCCATCAGGATGGATGAAACAGTAAGGATGGGAATCAGATTTTCAACCGAAGTGTGTTTAAACCTTGAAAATTATATTTCACGGGAATTTGCCAATACAATAATTCAAGAGTTCAGCAGACCATGATGACAAATGGCGGTCCATTCTCGCTTGTGGAACTGAAGGTAATTCAGGAGGTAATTACTCTGTCGGTTTTCATAATATTTACAATTCTTTTTTTCAAAACCGAAACCCTCCGACCTAACCATTTTATAGGCTTTTTCTTTTTAATTTTGGCTGTATATTTTATCTTTAAAAAATAACCCATGAAAGCTACCAAAGCATCCATTGACAAATTTCTTGCTTCCCGCAGGATTGCCATCGCCGGCGTATCAAGAGACCCAAAGAAATTCGGGTACAAGGTTTTTAAACTTTTAAAGGACAAGGGCATTGAAGTTTTTCCGATTAATCCCGAAGCCGGACAGATTGATGGAACACCTTGTTTTAAAAATGTTGACGCGCTACCTGTAAATGTTCACAGCCTGCTGATTCTGACGCCGAAAGAGCGCGCCAAAACTGTTGTAGCCGACGCGCTTGCAAAAGGCATTGACAATTTCTGGATTCAGCAAATGTCGGAAACCCCTGAATCCATCGCTCTCATTCAATCAAAATCGGTCAATCTCGTTTCAGGGGAGTGCATTTTGATGTATGTCGTTCCGGTTAAGGGAATTCATAAGTTTCACAGGAGTCTCAGAACCTTTTTCGGAGGGATGCCGAAATAAAACGGCAAACATTACAACTGAAAGTAGTTTTATTTACTTAATTTTGTAAATACACATCGTTATCCTTTACGGAAACCGGTAATGAGCAAAGTCAAATACAGATTCAATAAGAAATCGCTGACCTTCGACAGGGTTCAGACAACCATGCGCAAGCGGTTGCTGTACTTTTTTTCTCATCTTTCTACCGGAGTTGTATTTGCAGTGGCAGTTCTTATCGTGGCATATAACTTTGTTGGTTCGCCAAAGGAAAAGGCGCAGAAGCGTGAAATTGACGAGATGAAACTTCAGTACCAGCTTTTAAACGAACAACTAAATAAAGTGACAAAAATTTTGGCTGATTTTCAGGAACGTGACGATAATATTTACCGTGTTATTTTTGAAGCAGAACCAATTCCAAATTCAATACGATCGGCAGGAATAGGTGGTATTGACCGGTACGAAAGCCTGAAGGGTTATACCAACTCCGACCTGATTATTGAAACCGAAAAAAAGATGGACAAGATACTCGGGAAACTCTATGTCCAGTCAAAATCTTATGACGATGTTTTCAACCTTGCCAAAAATAAGGAGAAGATGTTAGCCTCAATTCCTGCAATTCAACCCGTAAATAATAAGGATCTTGCCCGCGTTGGTTCATATTTCGGCACCCGTTTGGATCCATTTTATAAAGTAAAAAAGTTTCATGAGGGTATGGATTTCTCTGCATCAGTGGGAACTGAAGTTTATGCAACCGGAAATGGAACTATAACCTTGGCAGGGCGCGACGCTCACGGAGGCTACGGAAATCAGATATTGATTGACCATGGCTTTTCATACAAGACTGTTTACGCTCATCTTTCCCGGATTTTTGTGAAACCGGGACAGAAAATTTTACGCGGTCAGATAATAGGTTATGTTGGCAACACCGGAAAATCAACATCGCCTCATCTTCATTATGAAGTCAGAAAAAATGGTTCTCCCTTGAATCCGATCTATTTCTTTTACAATGATATTACCCCGGAACAGTTCCAGATGATGCTCGAACTGCAAACCCGCCCTTCACAAACCATGGATTAATCGACAGAATAGATGCTGAATACTGATAAGAAAATTGAAAAGATCTACTATTCAATTGGCGAAGTTGCCATGTTGTTTGATGTAAATGCCTCCCTAATCAGGTTTTGGGAAAAGGAATTTGATATTCTGAAACCTCAGAAAAACAAAAAAGGCAATCGGCTATTCACAAAAAAGGATATTGAAAATCTTAAACTTATCTATCATCTCGTTAAGGAGCGTGGCTATACTTTGCAGGGAGCAAGGGACAAATTGAAGGAAAACAGAGACGACGTGTTAAACAACATTGAACTCATCAGGTCATTCAACCGTATCAAGTCATTTCTCCTGGAGTTAAAGGAGCAACTTTAATGAACAAACAGGGGAAACAATTTACTGGATCATTCTTCGAATGCGTATATGAAGTTGTCGGGTATATCCCGGCAGGTCGCGTTACCACCTATGGCGCTATTGCCGCATACATTGGAACCCGGGGTTCGGCGCGGATGGTGGGATGGGCAATGAATGCCTCCCATACAAGCCAAACCAATGTTCCTGCGCACCGGGTGGTGAACCGCTGCGGTTTGCTAACGGGAAAATATCATTTTGGAACTCCTGCCATGATGCAGAAACTTCTCGAAAATGAAGGCGTGGAAATTTTTGAAGATAAAGTTGTACGCTTCACAGAACTTTTCTGGGACCCGATTATACTCAAATCATTATAAAACCATTCATTTTAATAAATTCCATACTTGAAAGCAAGGATTTGGAATTTGAGACTTGGAATTTGAGACTTGGAATTTGCAATCAGATGTCATAATTTTGCCCGTTTGCAGTATATTTTATAAAAAGTGATGAAAAATGTCCTTCTCTGTGGAACTCTGTGATACCTCAGTGGACCCTGTGTAACCTTTTATAAATCACATCAAGGTATCATAAAGAACTGCGGAGAGCGCTTTTTTAAATACTGAAAACCTCGAAGAAAAATGCAAAGAATGCAGATTAGGAAACCAACCGAATATTTATAAAAAAAATTACGCCATGAAAAAAATCATTCTGTTTTTTTTAATAGTTATTCTTACAAAAGGAATATTGGCTCAGGAGATACAGAAAGTAGCTAAAGCCAAGGATATCGCACTAACCGACGCGCCGGCTGATACTTCAACCAAACATTGGAATTTGAATGGAAGCGGGTCAATTCAGTTTTCACAGGCGTCTTTCTCAAACTGGGCTTCAGGCGGGCAGAATTCACTCGGTTTGATTGCATGGTTGAATTTCATGGCGAATTACAGAAATGGCAAACATGTTTGGGCGAACAACATTGATTTGGGATATGGGTTCAACCTGCTCGGCAAGGCAAGCGAGGCAAAGTTTAATAAAACCAACGACAAGATTGAGCTTACCACCGCTTATGGCTATGAACTCCATAAGAACAGGAAATGGTATTTCACTGTTCTGGCTAACTTTCGCACACAGTTCGACGCCGCTTACAACTATCCTGCCGATAGCAGCGGTTCATCTAATTTCAGGATTATTTCTAAGTTCATGGCTCCGGGTTACCTTGTTGCCGGTATCGGTATTACTTATGCCCCTGCAAAATGGTTTTACCTTTATGTTTCTCCTTCATCGGGACGTTTTACTTTTGTAACCGATCAGCTGCTGGCTGATTCCGGAGCTTTTGGCGTAGAACGAGGAAAGAATTTCCGCGGCGAGTTTGGTCCCTACCTTCGCGCCGACCTAAACAAAGACCTTGCGAAGAACATCAACATCACCTCAACGCTTGAATTGTTCACCGATTACATACACGGCTTTGGAAATATTGATGTGAACTGGAGTTTGCTGCTGAGCCTGAAAGTCAACAAATGGCTGGCTGCATCTATTCAAACCCAGCTTATTTACGACGACGACGTGATGATTCAGTCAGAGCCGACTGAACCGGCAGGACCTCGTACCCAGTTCAAAGAGCTACTGGGCGTGGGGCTTACATATAAATTCAAATAATCGGCGACGCCCGGAATCAGTGAGTTATAAGCTGCCACAAGGTTTTGTTCAGGTTCTTTAAAGCCAGATTAATATCCCACTGCGTTTTATCGCGCTCCTCCACCCGGTTTGAGATTGACCTGATCTGAAAACATGGTATTTCCGAAGAAAAACAAGCATAGAAAAAAGCAGCGCCTTCCATGCTTTCAATATCAGCCGGCGCCAAACGTTTAATTTTTTCAACGCTCGCAGCAGAGCCCCGAATCGTATTCGAAGTAATTCCACTAACTTTCTGCAATTTGCCGAGAGCTTTGTAATTAATCATCTCCTTGCCTGCTGATTCAGGATTAATAAGTCTTCCATTCGTAAATGGAGGCGTATCAGGTTCATAAAATCCCAGATCAAAAACCGACAGGAAATTGTCGCCATCCTCGGCGCCAAATTCAGGTATCCAGTCTTCCACTACATTTACCACCGAACCTAAAGGAATGGACTTTTTAAAGGTTCCGGCAACCCCGGCATTGAGAGCCAGATCATACCGTTTTTGCGAAAGCCGGCTTCCGAGGAAATAGGCGGTTGACACCATTCCTATTCCCGCAATCAGCGCGTCAATCAAAATATCTTTATACCGGAAAGTAAACAACTGTTCACTTTTCTTTTCTACCAGGGGTAACTGGTCAAGAAATGGTCGAATTTCAAAATAGGTAGCTGAAACGAGCAATAAATTCATAGAGGATATATTGCAGTTGTTGCGAAGATGAAACGTGAGTTTATTCCAACTCCTTCAGCGATTTCGCAATAATCGCAACCGCTTCATGAATCTGATCCTCAGTAATCACAAGCGGCGGCGCAAACCGGATGATATGGTTATGGGTTGGCTTGGCGAGAAGTCCATTATCGCGCATCTGAAGGCAGACATCCCAGGCGGTTTTTCCATTGAATGGTTTGATTACAATGGCATTGAGCAAACCTTTACCCCGAACGAGTTCGATATATGGCGAATTTATTTTACGGAGTTCGTCGCGGAAAAGGTTACCGAGCCGCTCGGCATTTTCAGCAAGTTTTTCCTCGCGGACAACTTCGAGAGCAGCCATGGCAACCTTAGCTGCAACAGGATTTCCGCCAAAAGTTGATCCGTGTTCTCCCGGATGAATGCAAAGCATGATATAATCATCTGCCAACACTGCCGAAATTGGATAAACTCCTCCCGAAAGGGCTTTACCAAGAATAAGAACATCGGGTTTAAATCCTTCCCAGTCGCAAGCTAGCAACCTGCCCGTGCGGGCAATACCGGTTTGAACTTCATCGGCAATGAAAAGTACATTCTTAGCCTTGCATAAGTCGTAGGCTTTTTTCAAATACCCTTCATCCGGTACAAAAACGCCGGCTTCACCCTGAATAGGTTCAACAAGAAAACCGGCTACATTGGGATCCTCCAGCGCTTTTTCAAGGGCGCTAAGATCGTTATAAGGAATTGTAACAAAGCCGGGAGTAAAAGGACCGAAATCATTGCGGGCATCGGGGTCGGTTGACATGGATATCACCGTGATGGTGCGTCCGTGGAAATTTTCACGACAGCAAATAATCTTTGCCTGGTTTTCGGGAATTCCCTTCACCTTATAACCCCATTTCCGGGTGAGCTTGAGCGCGGTTTCATCGCCTTCAGCCCCTGAATTCATTGGCAACACACGCTCGTAACCAAAATATTCGGTAATATACTTTTCATACACGCCCAAAACATCATTGTAAAACGCTCGTGAAGTGAGTTCAAGAGTTTGTGCCTGTTCGATAAGCGCTCCTACAATTTTCGGGTGACAATGCCCCTGGTTTACTGCCGAATAAGCAGATAGAAAATCATAATAACGCTTTCCTTCAACGTCCCACATAAAAACGCCTTGTCCTTTTGCCAGAACAACTGGCAGCGGATGATAGTTATGCGCCCCGTATTTATCTTCGAGCTCAATAGCCTGCTGAGAGGTTTTTACTTCAATCATATAAAATAGTGTTAAATTAGTATTATCGGTTGATCACAAATGAACCTGTATTCAAAATGGACTTTCCTTCCATTAACCTGAAATAGTATGAGCCATTTGGAAGGCTGTAAACCGGGAGACTGCTCTTTTCAGTTGAAACCTGGTACGAACCAATTAGTTTTCCTCCGGCAGAATAAATTTCAAAAGAACCGCCCTTTACCACCTTGCTAAGTTCAACATTCAGAATATCTGTAGCAGGATTCGGAAAGATATGAACAGCTACTTCAGGCATAAGAACCTGTTGAATTCCTTCGGCATATTCAAGGGTAAGTTCATCCACATACATAGTACTGCCAACCTGCCCCTGGCTCTCCATAAATTTAATAAAATTTACGCCCGCGCTCGAAACCACCAGCAAAGTCATGGAGTCAACAACTTCGGAGGAGGTATAATTGACCGGAATATCAAACTGGGTGTAAGTATTCACAGCGCTCTTCTGAACCATTCGCCCGTATCCGATAGTGTCGCGTTTTTTTGCAGTAGAATTCCATTTTGAAAGCAGAATTATGGCGGCGCATGAATCTCCGTTCACCGGCTCAAATTTATAAAAACCTTTGAATCGCAAAGGCTTGCAGTTGGCGCAAGGTTTGCCGAGCAAAGCCCTGATGCCTGCAAAATCCATTACTGCCGTACCAATCATTCCGGGAATAAAAATTGGAATTTGTCCCAGTTGAAAAAGCGCTGAAACACCTTTCGCAGCATAAGTACCCGAGTATTTATCAGTGGTTTTAAAAACAGTTACAGGACCTGGACCTTGTAAAGAGGGAGGAACCTGTGCCAGGGAATTCAAAGTAGAAATCCAGTTTTCTGTTGGACCGGTTCCCAGTTCATCGTAGTTCAAACTGGGATTTACAATAATGTTGTACCAGTTTTCAAAATCTCCGTTAGGAAGATTTGATTGAGAGTAGCCATAATTCATCGCAAAAGCGAGTAAAACAAGGGTAATAAAATGTTTCATAAAAAATAAGTGTTAAGTGTTAAGTGTTAAGTGTTAAGTTATCTATTAGTTACGTCCCTCGTCCCTCGTCCTTGTCCCTCGTCAAATTCTATAAATCACCTGAAGCTGTGTCATCCTTGTTGGTTCAATAGTTAGCGGACGTAATGAAAACTCAGTATTCAAAAGGTTGTTGATAATAACTGAGAAGTTGAAACTTTTCAGGGCATAACTTACGCGGTAATCAACGATAAAGGTTCCGGAATTATGTTCCTCACGGTATTTTTTAATGCCGGTTTTTACGCCAAACATCTGTCCGTCGAGCGCTTCATAAAAAAACAGGTCAATATTTTTCATAAACCCATAGTAACGACCGCCGAACCCGGTTGAAAAACGTTTCCATGTAACCTGAACATCAGCTTTTAAAAGGCTTTGGACGCGATATTTCAGGATATGCCCGGGCGTTGTAGTATCGGAGGAGGTGGTCAAAAAGGTGAGTGATTTTTTGGGGTCATTAGTGTTTTCATAAAAAACATAATTGGGATCGAGCGCCTGAGGAACCGAGTAGGTGTAACCAACCATTACGCTCAGATTGATATTCTTTGACAGATCGCCCTCGCCGGCAATTGAGGCGTCAATGCCATAAATTCGCGCCGGACCGGTATTTAAAAATTTGAATCCTACATCCTTCAATGGATTTGGGTTCATGCCCCAATAACCAAAGTTAAACTCAACGTAGTTTTCATAATTTTCATAGAATCCGGCGACGTCGAACATTCCCACAAATTTGCCAAACCTGAAAAGTTGCTTGAATCCAAGTTCATACGAAATACTTGATTCAGAAGCCAGCTTCGGATTTGGATAAAAGGAGAAATTTCCCGAAGTGGTTGTTATATAACGCTCGCCAATGCTTGGAACCCTGTAACCCTGCCCCACCGAAAGTCTGAAAAAACTTGCTTTTCCTGCCTGAAGGTTGAGTCCGGCGCGGAAAATCGGTTTGCTTTCGTAAAGATCGGCAAGATGATAGTATTCATAACGACCGCCGAGAAGTATGGATAATCGTTTGAAGAATTTTTTCTCTAATTGGGCATACACGGCAAAATTCTCTGTATTATAAGTTCCATTTTCCCCCAGTGTGGGGTTGCCATCAGGGGCAAGTTTACCGGAAAAAACCTTTCCGAAGGCATAACTAAATATGTTTGTAACACCTGTAACAAGCATCAGGTCGCCTGCTTTTTTAAACTTATGGATAAATTGATATTCATTAAAAATAGTCAGGCTAAGCGAATTCTGATTGTATAAACCATTTGTTTTCAGATAATAAATCCTATTTTTAAATGAATGGATGTCTCCGTTTTTTGCATAGTATTTAATGAATGGATCAACATAAAATGTAAAAGTTTTAAAGCGCGACAACGCCCCCGGATAAGACCTGTATATGTTGGTATCAGCGTCGTACCAGAAATAGGTTTCGGCGTTTTCCTGGAACATGAAATTGCCATTAAGTCCATAAGTCAGTCCATCAACCTTTTTCGAACGAACACGGGTGTTGAAATATAATTTGACGCGGTTATTGAACTGTCCGTTATTAAAAATCGTATCGGAAACTTTTCCTTCAGGAGTTCCTCCAACATATCCCTGATCCTTATAATAGCTGACGCCACCGGTAAAATCAATATTATCGAACTTCTGTGAATGGGTTAAAGTTATTCCGTAAACCAGTGGACTAAAGCCTGACCACGGCGTTGAATATTTCCGCTCAGGCTTGCTGTAAGCTCCCAGAAAGGTAATAATCTTTGTTGAAGGTTCATCTTTGGGCCATGCTGTTCGTACATTAACCACGCCATTGATTGCCGATGATCCAAAAACCACTGATGACGCGCCCTTTACCAATTCAATCTGGTCAACGTCGTCAATAGGCAGCAACGCCCAGTCGGGACGACCGGCATCGCCTCGCAGCAAAGGGATTTCGTCAACCAAAACCATAACTCTCGATCCAAGTCCTGAACTGAAACCGCTTCCGGCTCTAATCTGTGGTTCATTATTAACAATAGTAATTCCGGGCATTTTATCCACAACTTTATCTGCCGATGGAAGATTACCTATTTCAATGCTTTTTGCCTTGATAACTTCGATTGAGGAAATTGATTCCTGAATTTTCTGAGCATATTTCGACGCTGAAACCACTACTGTACTAAGTTCCTGGGAAATGCCGGTAAGCTGAATATCCAAAACATAGGTTTTCTTCCCGTCAACATGGATATGCTTTTCAATTTTTTCATAACCTACCGATGAAAGGATGAGATCATACTCCCCTTTCGCCAATTCGAGACGAAAGGCGCCATTGCTATCAGAAAAAGTTCCAGCCGACTGCCCCTTTACTCCGATATTAACAAAAGGTAACGGGTCTGTTGTTTTCTCATCCAGAATTTTTCCTTTGATCACCGAAACCTGCGCTCCGGCAACCATTGAAAACAGGAAAAAGATCAGGATATATATTAAATGGTGTAATCGTTTCTTCATCAGAATGATTTTACCCGACAAAAATAAGAAAAAAACCGGGATTTTCTGTTAACCGGACTTTGAAGAAATAGCTCCATTGTTAGAAACTAAAGGCTTATAAACCAGTGACGGAGATGGAATCAGTGCGCCGACGCCAAGTTTAATCCATTTTTCATCAACATCATTAATGGTTTTATCATCCATAACGATCACGTTGGGCCAGTTGCGCGAAAACCCGTCGAGTTTACTGGTTTTACAGGAGCCATCAATACAGAGAGCCGGAAATTTGATCCCCGGTTTCGGTTCGTGGTAAAAGCAGTCGCGGATTGGATCAAGATTGTTGGCAACAATCCATACAACCTGTGAAGAATCCATGACGTCAATAAAGTCGTCGGTAAAAAGAAGAAACTTAACATCTTTGACCCATTCATTTTCAAGAATGGCAGCGGCTGTTTCCCTGATCTGATTTTTCCGGCTCTTTGAAATCGAAATTATGACCAGTGAAATACCCTGTGTGAGAAAATCTGTCCTGATGTTTATTATTTCGGGAAAAGTTTGTTTTATGAGTTGAACCTTAACACTGCTTTCATGCGTCACGCCATCCTGAAGTTTGTACTCCTTCAAGTTATTTAAAGGAACAGCTTGCGAAGATGGCATTTCCTGAATCAGTTTTTTCGTTGCGTCAATCCCAATTTTACTGCCATAAGCATAATTACTGCTGGCATGGTCGAGAATATCAACAGGTCCATGCATAAAGTGAACATCATTAACCGGGTCGCAATTGGCAGAAATTATCCGCGCAAGCTCCAGATAATCCTTCAGATTAGCTTCAGCGTCAAAAACGCACATAATTTTATTAAACATCATCTGTCCGGCGCCCCATAACGAACTCATTATTTTAAGCGCCTGTCCGGGAAATTGTTTATGAATACTGACCAAAGTAATATTATGAAAAACGCCCTCAACCGGTAAATGCATGTCGGAAATTTCGGGAGCCACGGTCATTTTGATAGGCATGAGGAATATTCGTTCTGTCGCTTTGCCTATCCAGCCGTCTTCCTGTGGCGGTATCCCGACTATTGTTGCCGGATATATTGCATTTCTACGGTGGGTTATACAGGTTACATGAAAACGGGGAAAGAAATCGGCAAGGGAGTAAAACCCGGTATGGTCGCCAAATGGACCTTCAAGGATTAACTCTTCAGATGGATCAACATATCCCTCAATCACAAAGTCCACATCAGCGGGAACTTCCAGATCATTGGTAAGACATTTGACAAGTTCCACCTTTTTTTTCCTGAGGAAACCGGCAAGCAGGTACTCGTCAAGGTTTTCGGGTAGCGGCGCCGTTGCGGCATAAATATAGGCAGGATCGCCGCCAAGCGTTACAGTAACCGGCATTATTTTTTTAAGCTCCTGATATCTGCGGAAGTGGTTTGCCGATCCTTTGTGCAGATGCCAGTGCATTCCGGTCATATCCTGTGAGAAAACCTGCATGCGGTACATCCCAAGGTTTCTGATACCTGTAACCGGATCTTTGGTATGTACGCCGGGAAGCGTGATAAATGGACCGCCATCGTGAGGCCAGCAGGTAAGAATTGGGAGTTTGGTCAAATCGGGTTTATCCATCACCACCTCCTGACATTGACCTCGTCTTGAGCTATTTCGGGGAAACCACGAAGCAATATCTTTAAGTGCGGGAAGTAACTTCAGTTTCTGGATGAATCCCTTTTTCTGACCGGTAAATTCTGCCAGAATCCCTGACATATTTGCTTCAAAATCGCTGAGTTCATTTACGCCCAGCGCCATACAAATCCGGCGATCGGAGGCAAGAGCATTGATAAGCAATGGAAATTCGGTTCCGTTATTTTCAAAAAGCAAAGCCTTGCCTCCATGTTTCACCATGCGGTCGGAAACCTCGGTAATCTCTAACCGCGGCGAAACAAATTCCTCTACCCGGATTAACTCGCCGGCTGATTCGAGGGCGGTGATAAAATGAGAGAGGGAACGGTAGGGCATTTGTGAGGGACGAAGGACGAGGGACGAGGGACGAGGGACGAGGGACGAGGGACGAGGGACGAGGGACGAGGGTTGTCAGCCGAATTTTTTGGCGTTGAATTTTGAGGGTTGTTTATCGTTATATTTTGAAGGGCATTTCAGCAGGAGACTTTTAGCGTGAAAATTATTGCCCTGCATGGATCCGATAATGACGACCTTTTCCGATTTTTCAAAATCCTGGGGTTTGGCATTGTTGTAAATCACCATTTTTTCGATTCCATTTTCATCAATCATATAGAACGAAAACTGATTGGCATTCTTTTGAGCGTCGTAAACAATGGGCTTGGCGCGGTTAAGTTTTCCGATTATATGCAATTCCTTTCCGGGTTTCAGGGTTGCTTCGCCGAAATCGGAGTAGGTCCCTGAATCGGTCATAGTTGTAATGACAACAGCAACGGCTGCAACCAGAACGAGTATCAGAATAATATGTTTGGTTTTCATCTTTGTCTGTTTATAAATTTTTCTCCGATTTCTTTTTCGAGATTCCTCACTTTGCGGTCAATAAAGAACATATAAACGAAAATCCCGATAAGGATCACCGCCAATACCGCAACTACTACAAATATTTTTCCGTATGAATCCATTTTGTTAATTAAAAATTAAAAACTGCTAAACTGCTTTAACAAGTTGATCGTTATCAAGCCTCATTAAATCTCTTTCTATAATGATGTCATCCCTTCGGGATTTGGTTGCAAAACCAATCTTTTCAATCTCTTTGTTTTCTTGTTCTATTGTTCAATCAACATCTGTATTTTCCTGATTCGAACCCGTATCTGCATTATCCAGAATCCAAGCAGAATCCATCCGATCATTGCAGGATAAAAAATCAGGCGCATTGCGGGATAAAGGTGCATCGGTAAAACCGGCGGCGAATCATTGCCGGGATGAATACTGTCGCCAGCAAGCTTCGGTAAAATCAACACAAAAACGATCCAGAGAAAAAATGCAAAGATGTTGTAAACAGCAGCCACCTTGGCTCTTTTTTGAACATCGTCAATCGAACCTCTGAGGATCATGTAAGCAGTATAGATAAACAAACCAACTGCGGCGCCATTGAGTTTTGGATCTTTTACCCACGGAGAACCCCAGGTGAAGTTTGCCCAGATCATCCCGGTAAAGATACCAAGGAAGCCAAACATAAGTCCGACGTTTACTGCCTCCACAGCCACAATATCCTCGGTTTCATTAAATTTTCTAAGGTAACGCAAACTATAAATAAAGCCAGTAATCAGCATTGCAAACATCCCAAACCACATTCCTACATGGTAAAAGAGGTTACGCATGGTTTCCATTATCATGGATTCAGGAACATCCACAATAAACCCTCCGATAATTGCATATAACAATAAAATCCCGGATAAATATTTCCACCAATCTCTCTTCATCTCTAAATGATCAATTTTCAAAATCAAAAAAAACCAGAAATTTCAATCCATTCAATCTTCTCAATCTTCTCAATCCCCTTAATCCCTCCAAAGGTACGGAAATAACAGATAGGCGAGCGCAACAACTGCTATATTGATGGTTATCAGGATAACGATCAAACCCGAAAGTCCTGACCAGTCGAAGGTTTGCATGGCATTTCCGGAAACTTTCATCAAGGTAGCGAGCAGGGGAAGTATGATCGGAAAGCTTAGGATTGCCATCAGTGAAAAATTATGGCTTGCGCGGGAGGCAATAGCTGCAACCATGGTTAGAACTGATGATAATCCGAGACTTCCGAGGAGCAAAGTGAGCATAAATAGCGGGAGGTTTACTACCAGATTCCCCATCAGCAAAAGAAAAAAACCAAAAGCGAGCATCGCGAGAACTGCCATCAACAATAGATTGTAAATAATTTTTGAAAGGACGATTGCTTGCGGACTTGCAATTGTATAGTAATAAAGATGCCTTGCGGGACTTTCCTGCAGGAAACTTTTTGAAATCCCGTTTACGGCAACGAAAAGCAGGATGATCCAGAAGAGGGAATTCCACGTTTCGGGACTAATGGCATTTTCAAAAGCGAGATAGGTAACGAAAATGGTGGAAACGAGATAAAGCAAAATACCATTGATCACATATTTCTGCTTTAATTCAAGTTTTATCTCTTTTTCAACAAGGTACCTGATTTCTGAAAAGCTCATATTGCCGGCGATAGATTTGGTGCAAAGATAAAAAAACCCACGGTTGCCCGTGGGTTTTCAGTTGCAAAGTCATGTAAAACCAATTACGTATATCCTGAATGGATTGACGATTGGTTATTCAACAATCATTTTATGGGTATAAGATTCGCCATCAATTTTAACCGTATAGAAATAAATTCCGGATGAAAAACTGCTTGCATCAATAGTGAATTTCTGCGCGCCTGACTGACAAATACCTTTGTCGAAGGTCATGAGCTTTTGTCCCATCAAGTTGGAAACTTCCACAATTACGGATGAAGTTTTTGTCAGATTAACATTAAAAGAAGTTAACCCTTTCGCCGGATTCGGGTAATTCTGACCCACCTGATTCTTTCGTTCGTTCGGGTTGCTGATACCTGTAAACCAGAAAGTGGAACCTGGTATCTGGCGATGCTCGATTTTACATTCATGCGCTGCGATTGTTGCGTCCACGATATTTGAGCCTGGTTCGGGAGCTGATTGATATATTACCTCAAGTTTATCATTCAGAATTCTTTTTGCCATGGTTGGATAAACAAATTCGTTAAACAAATACATAACGCCGCCGTTAAGGTCAATCATTTCAGTCATGTCCTGTTTGTTATGGAATTTGGCGCGTCCCCAGATATGACGATAGTTGAAGGGATCGGGAGAAGGATTTCCAGGTTTAACTGCAGACCAAAGGAAATACAGATTATTATAATTATCCACTGAAATCTGAGGAAAGCTGGAGAGTCCAACGCGGTAACTTGGCGCTGCAACGATGGTATCGCCAGTAGCGGGACCATTGTAAACTGCTCCGAGCAATTGTCCGTGGGCTTCCAATGTATCGAGATCAAGACTGTCCTTAACCATTGGCATTGTTGAGTTCCAGTAAACCAGCCCGTTAGCGTTAATTGTAATGTACTTTGTACCGCCAGTCATTGAACCGCCGCCAATTCCAAATGCAACATGGAAAACTCCGGAGTTGTCCATTTCCACTGCAACGGCGCCGTCGGATGATGCAAAAGGCAATACTTCGGTTGTTCCGGCTGGCAATTTTTTATTGGCATTGCTCAACACAGGGATTTTATTCCATGTATTTCCATTGTCATTTGATTGCATGATAAAGGTGTCGAGCCACGGTCCGGAAACGGCGAAATAGATTGTATCGCCATGAGGCGTGCCCCAGGCATATTCATCTCCGTTGAAACCATCATAATCAGTAGAGGTTAACTGCGGTAAAATCACATGCAATTTGTCCCAGGTTTGTCCGGCGTCGAGAGAACGATAGTAGAGCAAGGCATAAGGGGTAAGTCCCTGGTAAGTAACATAAGTAGTGGCAAGCATGTGGATACAGTTATGATTTGTTCCATTTGTAATAATTCTGGGCCATGAAATATCAGTGGCGCCGGCAGGTCCCATTAACACACTCTGGTTCCATGTTCCTTGTCCCTTAATTGTTCTGCTTGAAATTTTTAATCCATCGTTCAGGTGAGCAATAACAATCTCACCCGTGGGTCCAAGAGGCGCATAAGATGGCCAGCCGGTACGGTCGTTTTCGATGCGTGCAGTTGGCTCAGGAGCCCAGGAAGTTCCATTAAAATAATTATATCCGGTACCTCTGTCGTTGGAATTGGTGGTGCCTCTGATCCAAACGCCTGCCATTGAACCGTTGGGATAAACGGTAAGCCGGGGATCAATAGCGCCATTGGTTTGCATATCGTACCAGGTATTGCCTATAATATCTTCCAATGTGGCTTTTGTATTGGCAGTAGCATTTCCAGGCTGCGACGGAGTCAACTGGTTTTTAATGGCATTTGCAGGAACCATCTTAATAGGTACCCTGGCAAATTTTGATTGTGCCATCAACATAGATGTACACAACAATGCAAGAAGCAAGACAGTAATTTTTTTCATAATTCTTGTTTTAATGATCGTTTTTTGAATAATACAAACATACAAAATAATATAGTCAACTAAGCCTGCGAATCCCGTTTTATTCTATAAATTCTATGACATCCTGGTTTTAGCGGGCAAACGAATACAAAATCCGGTTAAAAAAAAAGCTGCTCCGAATGGAACAGCTCTTTTTAAGAAGATGAAATCTTACGTTATTCAACAATCATCTTTTGTGTATAGGTTTCGTTACCGATCTTCACAGTGTAGAAATAGATGCCGGAAGTTAACTGGCTGGCGTCAATAGTGAATTTATGACCGCCGCTTGTAATTGTTCCCATGTTCATTGTCATCACTTTCTGACCCATAATATTTGTAACTTCAACAATTACATTGGCAGCTTTTTCAAGCTTTACATTGAAGTTAGTGATATCTTTAACCGGATTCGGGTAGTTTTTTCCGACGAAACTGGAAGACGCCTCTTTATTATCAACGCCAACCATAACGAAATAGTCGGCAGGAATTTCACGGTATTCCATAAATACTTCGTGAACGGGAATAGTGGCGTCTTTGATATTTGAACCTGGTTGCGGAGAGGTTTGGGTGAGCAAAAGGATTTTATTATTTTTAATGCTTTTTGCCACAGCCGGATAGGCATATTCCTGGAACATATAGACGATGTCTGAATTTAAGTCTTTCATCTCTGTCCATTGCGGTTTGCCATGATACCAGGCGCGACCCCAGATATGACGGTAGTTCAGCGGATCCGGTGAGGGATTGCCAACAGTGAGGCTTGACCAGAGGAAATATATATTATTGTACTCATCAATGGAAACCTGCGGGAAACTCGATAAACTTACGCCGTAATATGGGAACGGGCTAAGAATAGAGTCGCCGGCAGAATTTGCTGCAACGTAACCAATCAAAATATTATGCGCGTCGCAGGAATCAATATTTGTAATAATGGCTGTATCGAGGGCGGGCAAGGTTGAGTTCCAGTAAACTATTCCATCGGTTCCCGGATAGTAATTATGAGCTGCTCCGTCGCCGGCAGCGCGCATACGACCAAAGGCTACGTGGAAAACTCCGTTTTTATCCATCGCGCCGGCAACAGTGCCATCTCCGCAAATAAAAGCAGGCGTCGCGGTTGTTAAGGGTGTAAGTCCATAATAGTTTGGTAAAATGATTTTTTTAGTCCATGTGTTACCATTATCATAAGAGTACATAAGAAATGTGTCTGTCCAGCTTCCTGCGTTTACAAAAGCAATTGTATCGCCATGTGGTTCAATCCAGGCATAATCATCGCCGCCAAAGGCGAGGTATTTCGTACCATCAAGTTCTGGAAAAACAGTTCCCATCTTATCCCATGTAGCGCCGCCATCAAGCGACCGGTAATAAAGCAAAGCAGCGGTTTGACCGCCCAGGTTTCCCTGACCGACAGTGATGATATGAATATTCTGGAAATTATTACCATTGGTTATTGCCCTTGGCCAAACCAAACCGGTAATTCCTGTTGGCGAGGAAAGCGGAAGAGTCTGTGTCCACGCGCCGGTACCTTTAACAGGGCGTGTATTAAAAACCAAAGAGGTAGTTGAATTATGAGAAACGTTGAGTTCGCCATTCCCCATCCAGGGATTGATGTTTGGCCAGCCGGTTCTTATAGTTTCAAGTCGCGCTGTTGGCTGGGTTCCCCAGGATGTTCCGTTGTAATAGTTATAACCAGAGCCACGATCGGCGTTGCCTGAAATATAACTCGTTGTCCAGGCGCCGGCAACTGTTCCATCTTCAAACCGGTACAAACGGCTCATCATAGAAGCGTTTGACTGCATGTCGTAAGTTAATGAATTGCCCATCACCTCGTCCAAAACAGATTTTGTGTTTACTACAGGGTTGCCCGACTGAATAAAAGTTGCAGAATTGTCAATTGCAATAGGAGCGGGCATAGCTCTGTTCTGCAATGAACTTGATAATTTAGCTGGCTTCAACTGCGCCATCACTGCGATTCCAACCATGAAGGCCATCGCAAAAAGTAAAAGTTTTTTCATAATTAATGATTTTAGGTTTATGCTGATGCAAAGATACAAATTTGACAGTACCGACTTTGCTGATCTTCGTATTTTCCATAAAAAAAGGCTGTCCTTACGGCGCAGCCTTTTTTTTTCTTGTGGAATTTGCTATTCTACAATTATTTTATGGGTAAACGATTCGCCATTGATCTTTACCGTATAGAAAAATATACCGGCAGTAAGCGAGCCGCAATCAATGTTATAAGTTGTGACGCCGGCATTTACAAGTCCTTTATCCATGCTTATAACCTTCTGTCCCATCACGTTGAAAACGTCGACTGTTACATTTGCCTGGTGGCTGAGGGTTACAGTAAATGAAGTTGTTCCATGTACCGGGTTTGGAAAATTCTGGCTGACAACATTTTTGCGTATATCCAGATTGTTTTTAATGCCTGTTGGCCAGAAATCTGACACAGGAATAGCGCGGTGTTCGATGCTATTGTCATGCACCGGAATTGTGGTAACCTGCACTGCCGAGCCAGGCTGGGGGGAGGTTTGGTAGAACACATGCAAATTATTGTTCAATACATCTTTTGCCATATTCGGAAATGCAAACTCAGCAAACATATAAAGAACGCCTTCATTAAAATCCTTCATTTCTGTCCATACTCCCTTGTCATGGAATTTTGCCCTGCCCCATATATGGCGGTAATTATAAGGATCAAGTGATGGATTCCCAGGCGTCACGGCGCTATAAAGGCAATAAATATTATTATAGGCGTCAACGGAAATCTGAGGATGACTGGAAAGTCCAACTCTGTAACTAGGAGCGGCAACAATGGTATCGCCGGGATTTGGTCCGTCAAAAACATATCCCAGTAAATTGCCATGAACGTCGAGACTGTCAAGAATCAAACTGTCCTGTACCATCGGCATTGTTGTATTCCAGTATATAAGTCCATTTACATTAACATAAATATACTTTGCGCTTGCCGCCATATAGCCGCCGCCCTTACCAAATGCCATGTGAATAACGCCTGAATGGTCCATCTCAACTGCAACAGCGCCGTCTCCGGCATAAAAGGGTGGCATATCCGTAGTTCCTACAGGTAATTTTTTGTTTGCATTGCTTAATACGGGAATTTTTGTCCAGGTAGTTCCATTATCAGTTGACTTCATGATGAATGCATCTGTCCACGGTCCAGCAACGCCAAAATAAATGGTATCTCCATGAGGAGAACCCCAGCTATACTGGTCGCCGTTATAAGCATCCTGGTTAATTGAATCCATGCCGGGTAGAATAACAGCGCTTTTGTCCCAGGTTGCGCCACCATCCAGCGAACGGTAATATAACAGACAGCCATCCATGCCCATGTATTTTACGCCTCCATTGCCAGTTGGAGCAGTGAGCGCGAGCATGTGAACATAAGTATTGGTTGGTCCTGACGTCATTACCCTTGGCCATAATAAACCTGTGCAGGGCGGAGGAGAGGCGATAAGGGTTTGGGTCCAGCTACCAGTACCTTTAACAGGGCGTGTATTCATTGTCATAGGAGCAGTGCCGCTCTGGTGGGCGATAACTATTTCACCATTTCCTTTCCACTTGTCCATGGTTGGCCAGCCTGTTCTGATTGTTTCGATCCTCGCTGTAGGAGCCGGTCCCCAGGAAGAGCCATTATAATAATTATAACCGGTTCCGCGGTCGGTATAACCGGTTTCGAGCTGAGCTTTTGTCCATGCTGCTGAAATTGTTCCATCGGGCCATACAATCAACCGGTTATCAATTGTTGCATTTGACTGAGCGTCGTAACGTGTGTCTCCGATGATATCCTCAAGAGTGGATTTCGATTGGGTCAATACATTGCCAGTTTGCTGCGGGGATAATGGATTATCAATTGCAACATCGGGAACAGCTTGTCCTTTCAGGTGTTTTGGGTTTGAATACTTGAGGTTCTGAGCTATCAAAGCCACCCCAAACATAAGCGCAATCGCAAAGAGTAAGATTCTTTTCATGGTTTTTGGTTTTTAGTTTAACATATAACTGTTTTCTTCACAAAGATAGAAGAAAAACAAATTCAGATAAACTGTTTCTTAGAAAAATAAAGTTTCCGGGTAAATATTAGCATCACACTTTATCATTGTTGCGTAAGGCTCTTTCTTTAGTGTCAACCGGAATGATGGTTGAACGCTGAAAATCAATGTCATCAGAAAATAGTTTCCGATATGTTACATGCCGCTTGGCAAATGTGGCGCCAACCGATTCGTGAAGCGCCCGCATTTTGGGATTGAAATCGCCTACCCACGAAAGTTCAAGTTCGGTGATATGAGGCTTTTTTTTCATTTTTTCATTCAGATGCCAGAAAATGCCGGATTCAACGCCATAACGTTGATATTTTGGTTTTACGCCCATGATCACGATACGGGTGCGCGTAATGGTTTTCCTGTATTTGAGCCAAATAAATTTCAATTTATTCCAAAGATGAAGTTTGCCGTGAAGGTATTTCAGTATCTGGTTGACGTCGGGAAACTGGATGAGAAACGCAATGGGTTCCTCATTATGGTAAACAAACCAGATCATTTCAGGATCAACGAATGATTTTGCTTTTGCCAGACTACGCCGTAATGTGGCAACATCCATTGGAGTAAAGTTCTCATGAAACTTCCAGGCGTCGTCATAAACCTCTTTAAGATCGCTGATATATTTATCGGCAAGGTTATAAGAAAAATGACGGAACGAGAGTTCTGGTTTACGCATTGCCCATTCGGCAATTTTCCAGAAACGGTCGGGAAAGGGTTTGGTAAGATCGAGGTGGTTGGAAACCTGTTCGAAGTAAAATTTAAACCCGTAAGATTCAAAAAGTTGTTTATAATAAGGTGGATTATAATTCATGCCAAAACCGGGATGGATAAATCCTTCAACAAGCAAGCCCCAGTTTACATCGTTTTCGCCAAAGTTTATCGGACCGTCCATTGCCATCATTCCGCGGGCTGCAAGCCAATCGCGGGAGTGATTAAAAAGAATATTTGCCGCTGACTGATCATTTACACATTCAAAAAAACCCATTCCACCGGTAGGTTGCTGAAATGTAAACGCTTTGTGTTTATTGATAAAGGCAGCTACCCTGCCTATCGCTTTATCCTGATCATTAACGAGAATCCAACGAATCGCCTCGCCATGCTGAAAAAAGTTGTTTTTTGCAGGATCAAATACGGCTTCAATTTCCGAATCCAGGGTGCGTACATAATGAGTATCGCCTTTATAAATGGTATCCACCATGTTCAGAAACCGCCTCGCAGCGCAACGGTCTGTAACTTCAATTACCTTCATTAATCAAAATCTTTACCTGTTATCCAACACTTAACACTTAACACTTAACACTTAACACTTAAAACTATCCTCCAATCCCGCAAAAATACAATTATAACCTTTGCGTTATTATTTATCTTTGCACCTGTTGGCGGTTTCCAAATGAAAAAACTCGATTCATTTATTTTAAAATCTTACCTCGGTCCCTTATTGATGACCTTTTTCATTGCTCTTTTCATTCTCCTGATGCAGTTTGTGTGGAAATACATTGACGATCTGGTTGGAAAAGGTCTCGAATGGTATGTTATTGTAAAACTGCTGCTTTACGCTTCCTCAACTTTTGTCCCGCTTGCTTTACCGCTTGCTATACTTCTTTCATCGCTGATGATGTTCGGGAACCTGGGAGAGCATTATGAACTTGTTACCATGAAAGCAGCCGGTATCAGCCTTAGCCGTATCATGCGCCCCCTCATTGTTGTTTCAATATTTATCAGCGCCATAGCTTTTTATTTTTCAAACACTGTTCTGCCTTTTGCTAACCTGAAGTTCCTTTCTCTGTTGTTTGACGTCAGAGAAAAAAAACTGGCATTTAATCTTAAAGAGGGGATGTTTTATGATGGAATCGAGGGTTTTGTTATCCGCGTAGGCAAAAAAGATAAGGACGGGAACACCATCCGCGATATCATGGTTTACGACCATACCAAACGTATGGGCAATGTTTCCCTCACCACCGCTGAATGGGGGCGAATGGAGCTTTCGCCTGATAAAAAATTTCTGGTTTTCAGGTTATTTAACGGCACCAACTACGAAGAGCGGATTGACCTTCGCTCTTATGAATCAACAAAGCCTTTTCAACGAACCACATTCAAAGAGCAATATCAAACTTTTGATCTTTCAGCCTTTCAGCTTACGCGAACCGATGAAAATCTGTTCAAGAAGAATTATGAGATGCAAAATATTTCGCAGTTGGTTTTTTCTATTGATTCCATCAACAATATATTGGAAGATGAACAGAAAAGATATCAGAACAGTTACATTAACAGTCTCCAGTTTTTTGCTATGCTCGGCAATTCTCTGAAGCAAAAATCTACTGCTACCGTCACTTTCAATCCCAGCGTGATTTATAATTTTCCGACCGATAATCGTTTCAATATCCTTGAAACTGCCCGAAACGCCGCCATCGCCGCAAAACAAAACCTTGTTACCAACAACGAAATATTGGCTAATAAAAGTAAGCTCATTAGAAAGCATCAGATTGTTTATCATAAAAAATTCTCCTTTTCGATTGCCTGTTTCCTGCTATTTTTTATCGGCGCTCCCCTTGGCGCAATTATCAGGAAAGGCGGTTTGGGTATGCCTGCGGTAATCTCCACACTTTTCTTTATTCTTTTCTGGGTCATTTCCTTTGTCGGGGAAAAATATGCCATTGAGGGAGAAGTAGATCCCTGGCAGGGCATCTGGTTTGCATCGGCTGTTCTTCTGCCAATCGGAATATTTCTCACATATAAAGCTACCAATGACGCTTCACTTTTCGACATGGAAGCATGGATCAGAGCTTTTCAAAAGATTTATAAAAGAGACAAGGGATTATGAAAATTCTTTTCCTTTGTAACAAATCTCCCTGGCCCCCAAAAGAGGGCGGTCCGATGGCAATGAATATGCTCATCGAAGGTCTCATCCTTGCAGGTCATTTGGTAAAGGTACTTGCGGTCAATACCTATAAATATAATGTTTCAGCCAAAGATATTCCTGCCGTCTATAAGGAAAAAACCGGTATCGAACTGGTTGAAGTAGATTTGCGGATGAAGCCATTTAAGGCTCTGATAAATTTATTAACCGATGAATCATATCATGTAACCCGCTTTATTTCAACTGATTTTCGTGAAAAGGTTATTCAGGTTCTGAAGTCCGGTAAATTTGATATTGTTCAACTGGAATCATTATTCATGGCGCCATATATTGCTACAATACGAGCCAATTCTTCTGCAAGGATTATCCTGCGCGCCCACAATATTGAACACCTGATCTGGGAGCGAATTGCCCGCGAAACCGCAAATCCGGTTAAACAATGGTATATCCGCCACCTTGCGCGAACACTCGGTAACTATGAAGATCGGATTGTTTTTCAGGTTGATGGCATTCTCCCTATTACTGCGACCGATGCGAAATATTTCGAAGGACTTTTGCAGAAAACTCTCAAAGATGATTTATCGCCAAATTACCAATCTTTCGAATTTAAACAGCCGCTCATAACAGAAATTCCATTCGGTTTAGAAACAACGAAATATGAACATCCCGACATTGAAGTTGAACTCCCTTCCCTCTTTTCACTGGGTTCGATGAACTGGATTCCTAACGAGGAAGGAATAAGGTGGTTTATTGAAAAGGTTTGGCCCGATGTACATAAACATTTTCCGGAATTAAAATATTACATCGCCGGACGCGCCATGCCCGACTGGATGAAATCGCTGAAAGTTCCCAATGTTGTTGTGGTTGGCGAGGTTGAAGATGCGTCGCGTTTCCTGGCGGAGAAATCTATAATGGTAGCGCCGGTATTTTCAGGAAGCGGCGTCAGAATAAAGATAATTGAAGGAATGGCGGCGGGAAAAACAATTATCTCGACTACGCTCGGCGCGGAAGGAATCAACTGTACTCACAGGAAAAATATACTTCTTGCCGACTCGCCATGTGAGTTTTTCGAAATGATTTCAATCTCGGTAAGCGATCCCGACACTTGCCGTAAAATCGGAACGGAAGCAAAATATTTAATTCAGTCATCTTATCAACCTGCCACTCTGATTCAAAAACTGGCCGCTTTTTACGAACAACTCCTCAGATAACAGGGATTTTTATAACTTTGCTTTCTCCAAGCCTCCTTCATGCGATTGTTTATCATTTTACCCCGCGTTCCATATCCCACTGAAAAAGGAGACAAACTCCGGGCATTTTATCAGATCAAACAACTTGCGAAAAAGCACGAGATCATTCTTTGCGCATTGAATGATGGCGACCTCCATGAGGATGCGATTCCGGTTCTGAAGAAATTTGTAAAGGCGATTCACATTATTCCCATTTCAAAGGTTTCTATTGCCTTCAACCTTTTAAGATCGCTTTTCTCAAAAAAACCACTTCAGGTTTGCTACTTTTACAATGCCTCTTCCGCAGCTAAAATCCATAACCTTATCAGGGATTACAAACCTGACCATCTCATCTGCCAACTGATACGCGTTGCCGAATATGCCAAAGGAATTGACATTCCGAAAACTCTTGACTATCAGGATGTATTCTCCAAAGGAATTGAACGAAGGATTGCCGGCGCGCCATTTTACCTGAAACCGTTTCTGAAAATCGAATACCACAGGTTGCTGAATTATGAGCATGATGTTTTTGAAAGGTTCGATAATAAGATTATCATTTCAGAACCTGACAGAGAACTTATTCCACATCCCGACAGGAATAAAATTGTAGTTGTGGCAAACGGGGTTGATACCGCCTTTTTCCGCCCCATGGAACATGAGAAACATTACGACCTGCTGTTTACCGGCAATATGGGTTATCCACCCAACATTGAGAGCGCTGAATATCTTGTTAATCAAATTCTGCCGGAAATTTCAGCGCAAAATCCCGGAATCAGGCTGCTGATAGCCGGGGCAAGCCCGCATTTAAGGGTGTTGGTTCTGAAATCTGAACAGGTAACTGTTACAGGCTGGGTTTCAGATATCAGGGATTCTTACGCATCAGCCCGGATTTTGCTGGCGTTTAAGGCGCTGAATGCCCGTGCCGGGATAGAACTTCTGGTATCGCAAACGCCGCAGGAGTATGCATCTCATATCATGTTTTTACTCAATAATCCTGATAAAGCCAATGAAATTGCACAAAACGGATATGATTTTGTCCGCCGTAATTTCAATTGGGAAACCGAAACCGATAAGCTGGAAAACCTGCTTAATCATTAACCCAAATTTTTCACTATTTCGCTATTTATCATGTCCGACGACCGTAAAATTATTTTCAGCATGGTGGGTGTTTCAAAAACATATCCACCGCAGAAGCAGGTGTTAAAGAACATCTATTTATCATTCTTTTATGGAGCAAAAATCGGCATAATCGGTTTGAATGGTTCCGGAAAATCCACCCTGATGAAGGTCATAGCCGGGGTTGAAAAATCGTTTCAGGGTCAGGTGGTTTTTTCACCGGGATATTCGGTAGGTTACCTCGAACAGGATCCTAAATTCGACGATTCAAAAACGGTACGGCAAATCGTAGAAGAGGGCGTTGGCGAGGTTGTCGCCCTGCTGAAAGAATACGAAGCGGTGAACAACTGTTTCAGCGAGCCGCTTAATGACAATGAAATGGAAAAGCTCATTAACCGCCAGGGCGAGCTTACCGAACTTCTTGATCATCATGGCGCCTGGGATTTGGACAGCAAACTTGAGCGCGCTATGGATGCTTTGCGCTGTCCTGAACCCGATTCGCCGGTAAAAAACCTTTCGGGCGGCGAACGCCGCAGGGTTGCATTATGCCGTTTGCTCTTACAGGAACCTGATATTCTGCTGCTCGACGAGCCTACGAACCACCTCGACGCCGAGTCGGTTCAGTGGCTTGAAATGCATTTGCAACAATACCAGGGAACGGTAATCGCCATTACCCACGACCGCTATTTCCTCGACAATGTGGCGGGTTGGATTCTCGAACTCGACCGCGGCGAAGGTATTCCGTGGCAGGGAAATTACACTTCGTGGCTTGAACAGAAATCGAGCCGGCTTGCAATGGAGGAAAAAACCGAATCGAAACGAAGGAAAACGCTGGAACGCGAACTTGAGTGGGTTCGTATGTCGCCAAAAGCCCGGCAGGCAAAGGGAAAAGCACGTTTGAACGCTTATGAAAAGATGATGAGCGAAGATACGAAGGAAAAGGAAGAGCGTCTTGAACTCTATATCCCCAACGGTCCCCGGCTTGGAAATATGGTTATTGAAGCAGTGGATGTTGCAAAAGGTTTCGGCGACAAACTGCTGTTTGAAGGATTAAATTTCTCGCTGCCTCCCGCAGGAGTTGTGGGTATTATCGGTCCAAACGGCGCGGGGAAAACAACTCTTTTCCGGCTTATCATGGGCGTTGAAAAAACCGATTCCGGCGCGTTCAGAGTTGGTGAAACTGTAAAACTGGCATACATTGATCAAAGTCATACTTCTATTGATCCTGAAAAAACGGTTTTCCAGGTCATCTCAGGCGGAGCTGAAAACATGCAGATTGGAGGTCGGATAATGAACGCCCGCGCTTATGTTGCAAGGTTCAATTTCAGCGGCGCCGACCAGGAGAAAAAATGCGGCGTACTATCGGGCGGCGAACGAAACCGGCTGCATCTCGCTTTAACATTGAAAGAGGAAGCTAATGTCCTGCTTCTTGACGAACCAACCAACGATATTGATGTGAACACGTTGCGTGCGCTTGAGGAAGGAATTGAAAATTACGCCGGTTGCGCAGTAATCATCTCGCACGACCGCTGGTTTCTCGACCGGGTTGCCACGCACATCCTCGCTTTTGAAGGCGATTCGCAGGTTCATTTCTTTGAAGGGTCTTATTCCGATTATGAAGAAAGCCATAAGAAGAAGCAGGGCGATAATACTCCAAAACGGATCCGGTATAAAAAGCTAAAGGTGGATTAATGTTTATCAGTCTGTTTATCAAGTATGAAGAGCAATAAAAAACCTTTTTCGAACTGTTTGATATTGCTTTGAAATCTCTGAAGCAAAATTTCAGACAGTTTCTTTCATCTCAGATTCCCAATGATCAACGGCTGGAAATCATCAAAGGCGTAAGGGGACCGGCAAGACAACACTTCGGTTGCAAAAATCAAGGCAACAGGCAGTAGTTCATCAATAGTAAATGAGCCTGGTTTTAATTTTAAATTTTGAGCCCACTCCGAAAGGGGAACAATTTGGACTAAAGTCCAGTAACTATCTGGTTATCAATTGCCACTACCTTAAGGTAGTGGCAATTCAAGTTGCTGATATACCGGGCTTTAGCCAAATTTTGATTTTTTTAATTCAATATTGTTACACAAGACCACTTTTACCATAATGGTGGCAATATTGAAAATAGAAGAACAGTTGTTGAGGCGCTTGTATGTAATTTTGACACAAATAGCTTTAAACAACATAACCACGGATTGAAAGTTAAGCCTAAAGTTGAACAATTCGAGTTACATTTTGATTAATAAAAAACACTAGGCTTAACAACCGCTAATACGCAATGCGGGTTTTAGAGATTTTGAAAGTTCAGTTCGCTCAGGTAAGATTTGTCTCGTTTGATACAGACGTAGCAACGCAATCCCGCACTGTGCATAGCTGCGACACGAAAGTCACAATCCGGTTTAATTTGAATTAAGGTTTGTAAGGTTTCCTTTTATGGTAACTGATCCATTGTTGGTCATGGTGGCGCCATTCTGAATGGTCACATCTCCCCATATCGTCAGGTTTGATCCAACTGGGGAAACAGTGATACTGGCGCCGGTCTGGACCACCAGATTTTTGCAGGCGTTCCCCTCTGTTGCTATAACCGGATTAAATGGCTTCCCCGATGGGATTGAAACATTCTGGGTTAAGAGCGGAACGGCGTTAGGAGTCCAGTTAAGCGGATTGTTCCATTGCGCGGAAACGCTTCCATTCCATACAACCATTGGTTCGCCGATTGTGATATTATCGAGATATAAATTATTACCTAAAGCGCTTACCCCGCGAAGGAGAATTTTGTTGGTTACTGCCGAAATTGCATAACTCTTTGAAGCCCATTGACCGGCGACAGGAATAAAAGGTTCTGTTATAGCGCCGCCGGTATTCAAATCGCCATCTGTTCCGCCCAGCCAGGTATTCAGCAGAGAATATGAGACCCCATTATTAGAGGAAACCCACAGTTCGAGGCGATCTACTTCACCTCCATAAGTTGCATAAGCATGATCGAAGGAGATAACCGGATTTGATAATGAGGTCAGATTCAATGTTGGCGATATCAGATCAAAAGAAGTTCCGGCGGGAATAAGTTCATTATAAAAATTGGAGTAGGCAGAACCGGTTCCAATGCCGAATGCGCTCACAGTTCCATCACGCATCCAGGGCTTTTGCGCTAACGACCAGCACACCGGCGGAAATGTTGGCGACTCGAAATCTGTTGTATCGGGAAAGTTGCCAAGAGCGCCGCAAAGCGTGGTTGCAGAAGCGGCTGCTCCGGTAGAATAGGTTGGGGTGGCAGTCAACGACCAGGCTCTATAATAATAGGTGGTGGCAGGATTCAATCCTGTATTATGGCTATAGCTCGTTGCCGATCCGTTATACAAAACAGCGCCGCCTCCTGCAATGGTATCACCTGCCACATAATTTCCGGAGGGGACGCCGAAAGTATTGACTGTGTTGAATGCCACCATTACGTCGTTATTGTTGGCATTTTTCTTCCATGAAAGATTTATCTCGCTGGTACTGGCAGTCTGCGCCATTAAACCTGATGGCTGATTTGGATCCGATAACGCAAACCAGGTAATCTGAATGTTGGGCCTGAAATTATCAACAGATCCGGAACCAGTTGGGGGTGTATAATATTGTTGCCACTTTTCATGCTTATTTGAATTGTAGCTGTAAGCAAAAAATGGGTTACTTGGAGCGCCGTTACCACCATAGTTAGCCTCGCAAAGTACCAGAAGATTTTGTCCTGATAAATAAACAAAATCGGCAATATCAATTGTTTTCCAATCGGCAACAGGAAAACTAACCGGGGCGTCGTAAACCAGTGTCGCCCCACTGGTGAGGTTACTCCATGTAGTTGGGGATAAAGTTGCATCCGATGTGAGTTTCAGATAAATTTTAACCGGACATAGTTCAATATCTCCGCTTGCAACCTGCCATCCCAGGGAAGTAATAAATTTAGAAATTCCGATTTCGCCCGATGTATAAATAGCTGCCGATCGGGCATAACCTCCAAACAAAGCGAATGGATAGCCTTGTGAATCGCTGCCTGAGCCAATAGTAATTACGGATTGTCCACGAAGTCCCAGACAAACAGACATTGTTAAAAGGAATAGGAGAGCTGTTTTCATAATTTTAATATTTAGCGTTTATTTAATCTATCCCGTTTGCAGGATAAATCCCAGTAATTTCAAATGTTCCCAGAAATCAGGGTAGGATTTTATTACGACGTCTGGATTTCTGATTTTAAGCGAATTGGTTTTCAGGGCGAAAGGAGCGAGGGTCATTGCCATACGGTGATCGCTGTATGTCTCGAAACACAGTCCTTCGGGAAAAACCGGCTTTGAAGGTTTCAATTCAAAGAATGGCAAATCGTCGGGGCGACCGGAGGTAATAACGCGGATATTCAGTTTTTCAAGTTCGTTTTTCATAGCGCGTATCCGGTCTGTTTCCTTTATCAGCAGGCTTTGGATTCCCTCAAATCGTCCCCTTATACCGAGACCGGCGCAGGTTGCAATTACTGGCTGGGCAATATCGGGATTATCCGAAAAATCATAAAAGAAGCCGTCAATTTTTTTTGAAACCTTCGTGAGGCGAATAGCATGGGAGCTATATTCTGTTTTTATGCCAAAATTTTGAAAAACTTCAGGTAATACAGCATCTCCCTGCAAACTCTCAAGTTGAAGACCTTCAAGAATCAGGTCAACCTCTGTTGCAAACACTGCAGCCTCGTACCAGAAAGCTGCGGCAGACCAATCAGATTCAACGTTGAAATCAATTGGAATATACATGCCGGGTTTAATCTGGATTTTTGCTTTCCCAATATTCACTTTAATGCCATATTGCTGCATTAAATTTACCGTCATCATCATGTACGGCGATGAAACTAACTTTCCTTTAAGATTCAACGTAAGTCCATTCGGCAGGAAAGGCGCAATAAGCGACAATGCGGAGGTAAATTGACTGCTTACCCCCGGATCTATTGTAACTTCTTTTCCCGACAAGGCACAACCTTCAATCAGCAAAGGCGGATATCCTGGTTTACCAAGGTAATCAATGGAGGCTCCAAGATTATTGAGCGCATCAGTAAGAATACCGATTGGACGTTGTTTCATCCGGTCAGATCCGGTTAACATCCATTTGCCTGGCGTTACCGACAAATAGGCGGTTAAAAACCGCATCGCCGTTCCTGCATTTGCGGCGTCGAGTTCAACTACTTTTTTACTCTCTTTATTTTTAGCGACCGATTCAAGCAGGCGTTGAAGCAAAACAGTATCGTCGGACTTGGAGAGATTGGTTATTGAAAAATTTTTGTTGCATAGCGACTGAATCATCAACAACCGGGCGCTGATGCTTTTTGACGCCGGAAGCATGATACTTCCTTTAAGCGTTTTGTCGGGTTTGCTGATTGTGATGAATTTCATAATTACAGGCTCTTCTGTTGTTGAGAATAATTCAGCAGGGCTTCAGATACTTCGTGGGGTTCACAACTTACATTGATCCTCGGTGAGCCAGGCGCTGCCAGCAAGGTAAATCGAAATTTTCCATCCTGGTTTTTTTTATCGAACTTCATAAGTTCAATGATCTTTGGTATATCATCAACTGTAAATGAAATCCGATCGAAACCGGCGTCGAGATAGTTCTGGATCTCTTTCATTGTTTTATGGCTAAGCCCGGTTTTCATGGAGGAAAGCCAGGCGGCGCAAATCATTCCCGCTGCAACAGCTTCACCATGAAGCGCTGGCTTACGATCGTCAGTCATTGAAAAACTTTCAAATGCATGACCAATGGTATGACCGAAATTTAGAGCTTTGCGAATGTTTCGCTCATGGAAATCCTTTCTGACCAACTTCACTTTATAGGCAACGGCGGCGGAAATCAACTTCTTCCAGATTAAACTCTCTGTTTGCTCATCGAGAAGGCTGTTCACCGGTATATTTTGCAACTTTCGCCAATGAATAGGGTCGCTAAGGAGAAGGCTTTTAATGATTTCGGCAAGTCCGGAACGGAGATGATTTTTTGGCAAAGTCTTTAGAAATCCCGGAAAAATAAAGACGTCTGTTGGAGGATAAAATAAACCAACCTGATTTTTGACATTTTCAAGGTTTACGCCGGTTTTACCGCCAATGGCGGCATCAGCCTGACCAATCAATGACGTAGGCACATTGAAATACCTGATTCCGCGTTGAAATCCGCCGGCAACAAAACCTCCGAGGTCGGTAGCTACTCCGCCACCCAGATTTATTAACAAACTGTTTCGGTCGGCGCCATAATGATTAAGCTTTTGCCATAGAAATCCGGCTGTTTCAATTGATTTGCAGCGTTCTCCTCCTTCCACTTCCAACACTTTTGAACCACTGAGATATGGAACATGGTCGAATAATACAGGAAGGCAAAGCGAACGGGTTTGTGAATCTGCGAGGATGAAAATATTGTCCTGGTTAACAGAGAGAGCGGAAGTTTGCTTTTTAATCAGTGAAAGAACGCCATCTCCAAAAAATATTTGTGTACGTTCTTTCGATATAGTCCTTACAGTATGTTTCATCATTCCCTTTGTTAATGGAAAGCGGCGAGTAGTAAACCAATATCCTGAAAAGGAATATTATAAGCTTTACTGATAAAAAGGTTTGTCAGGATTCCGTTGTAACTGTAAACGCCCTGCCTGACGCCGTAATCGCGTTTGATCAGATTTTCAATTCCTCCTTCGGCGCCAATCTCAAGAATTATGGGTGCAATTATATTGTTAAGAGCCTGCGACGCCGTATGCGGCGCTTTTGAAGGGATGTTCGGCACTGCGTAATGGGTTACGCCATGGAGTTTATAAACCGGTGATTTGTGTGTGGTTGGTCTTGAAGTTTCAAAACAGCCGCCTTGATCAATACTAACATCAATAGCCACAGCTCCGTCTTTCATCTGACTAATCATCTCCTCGCTGATGATACATGGAGTTCTTCCTTCGCGGGCATGTATGGCTCCGATGAGAACATCGGCTGTTTTCAAGGCGTCAACCAGTACTTTCGGATGTAAAATGGAGGTAAAAACACGCATCCCAAGATTGCTTTGAAGACGCCGCAGGCGGTAAACGGAATTATCAAAAACCTTCACCAAAGCGCCCAGTCCAATAGCCGAGCGGGCTGCAAATTCGCCCACCGTTCCAGCTCCGATAATTACTACGCCGGTAGGAGTAATTCCTGTAAATCCGCCGAACATTTTTCCTCTTCCATATTCGGGATTAGCGAGGTATTCCGCTGCAATAAATATTGACGCGCTGCCTGCAATTTCGCTCATTGCCCTTATTATTGCCAACTGGTTTGTTTTATCGCGGATGGTCTCAAATGCCAGGGCATTAACTTTTTTCGAAAGAAGTCTTCTGAAATATTCCTCCGATTGAATACCATGCTGAATTGCAGAAATAAGGGTTTGTCTTGGTCTTAGCCACTCCATTTCCTCAAGGGTTACGGGTCCGACTTTCAGAATAATATCAGCTTTATAAATTTCCTGTCTGTCATATATTATTTGAGCGCCAGCCTCGCTGTATTCGTGATCGGTGAAGTGGGCGGTAATACCGGCGCCAGCCTCAACAAGCGCTTCATGTCCATCCCGGCAAAGAAGCGCTACTCCGTCGGGAACCAGCGAAACACGGTTCTCCTGAACTGAGGCTTCTCTTGGAACGCCGATTAGTAATTTACTTTTCTGACGCGCAACTTCAAGCGTCTCTTCCTGGGGCGTCAATAGCTCCACCGCTGATATTCGCGCATATTCCTGGCGGGGGTCTTCCATGAGTTAAAAAATTTAAACGAAGATACAAAAAAGTTGCGAGGTAGCGAGGCGGCGAAATTGCAAAATTTCTAACCTATGCGGGAGATTGTGCGGAGGGCGTCAAGGTCGAGAATTTCCATTTCGTGATCTGATATTCGCAAAAGCCCGTCTTTCTGAAAATCGCGCAGAACCTTCACGGCACTTTCCCGCGACATTGCCGAGAGTTCCGACAGCTCAAAACGTGAAAGGATCATCGGGAATTTTAGTTGCTGAAAAATTTCATCATGCAGATAGATAATTGCATCGGCCATTCTGCCCGGCATTTGCTTCTGGGTAAGGTAGATCAATCGGTTGTAAACTGTTAATACATCCCGACTGAAATCCTTCAGGAACTCCTCGGCAAACGCCTGGTTCATACGTAAAATGTCTTTAAATACCTGAAGATTTATAAAACAAACCGACGCGTCGCGTAAAGCTGTAATCGTAAAATGATGCCGTTGATCAAAGTAAATGCCGGGACCGCCGATAAAACTGGTGGGTTTTACTATGCGCAATATAGCCGAACGTCCTTCGATTCCCTCTAAGTATAGCTTGGCGAGACCACTGTTGATCGAAAGCACATGCGTCATAAAGGTACCCTGTTTCTTTATGGTTTCCCCCGCCCTGAAATTTACGTTGATTTTATTGGCGTCAACAAGCTGCAATTCCTGCGGATTCAACAAACAGAATAATTGCGACATACACTGACAGCCAACACACTGCTTCAATGGTTTTTCAAAAAATTCAGCCATTTGGGATGATCTTCAAAATTTATCAGTGCATAAAAGTAATAGAAATATTGATATATGTCACTATTATTCAAAGTATAATTCCATTCATAAAGCATTAGATTTCCTGTTTAAAACGTCAATTATGACAGGGCATATTGCAAGTAGTTAATATATATACAGGTAGCTTTGGCGCTTTGAAACCACGAACATTTTCCGTATGAAAAGTAGCTCATCAAATCGTAGAAATTTCCTTAAACTTGGAATAGCTGCCGGTGCAACAGCTCTTATTGCCACTGGAGGAAGCGTTCTATCCTCCATAGCCGCCGCCGAAAATAAAGAGACCGGCGAGAAGATAAAATTGCTAACTCCAGATGGAAAACTTGTGGAGGTTGACAAAGGACATATTTGCTGTCAACCTGCCGGAAATCTGGAGGCAAGGGAGGGATTGCCAGATAAAAAAATGGTAATGGTGATTGACCTTGCGAAATGCCGGAATGCAAGAAAATGCCTCCAGGGTTGTCAGAAGATGCATCACCTGCCGCCTCACATGGAATGGATCAAATTTTACCTGATGCGCGACTCCGATGAGATGTCGCCATTTTGGTTTCCCAAACCCTGCCTTCACTGTAATAACCCGCCATGCGTAAAGGTTTGCCCTGTTGGCGCCACCTTTAAACGTTCCGACGGAATAGTGCTGATTGATAACGACCGCTGCATTGGCTGTAAATTCTGTATGGCTGCCTGCCCTTATTCATCGCGGGTTTTCAATTGGGAAGAGCCAAAATTGAATAAGAGCATAAACCAGGCGGCTTACTCGCCTGAAACCAGTTCGCCTCCTAAAATTGGAACTGTGAGCAAATGTGATTTCTGCCCCGATATGGTCAGAAAAGGGGAATTGCCATCATGTGTCAGCTCTTGTCCAAACGGAGTATTTTATTATGGCGACAGAAACGAGGATGCAGTTACAAATGGCGTAGACACAGTAAGGTTCAGCGAATTGATAGCTGCAAGGGCAGCTTACCGGTTTATGGAGGAGCTCGGCACCGAACCCAGCGTATATTATCTGCCTGCCGTTGATCGTGCATTTGATTACACGGTAGGATTCGAAGGATTGAGCGAAGAGGAAATCGCCCTTTATAAGACAGAAGCCAATATCACAGAATAAAAAGGAACTATGTACGAGGACGAAAAAACACAGCAAAATCTCAAAGCATTTAAACCTCAGCTTGAGAAAATGAGTAAAATGGGCGTTGCCCTTATTGTTTTTCTCTTGATAATTATTGGGTTTGGCGTATTTGCGTTATACACCCAGATTGCGGATGGACATATTGTAACCGGTATGCGCGACAATGTAGTATGGGGCTTATATATTGTCAATTTTATCTTTTTCATAGGCATCAGTTACGCCGGCGCTTTGATTTCCGGGATACTGCACCTGCTGAGGGTCCCCTGGAGGACGCCGATTATCCGTATGGCTGAAATGATCACGGTGATCTCCACAATGATCGGTCCGTCATATATATTATTATGTATCGGAAGGCTTGACCGACTTCCAAACCTAATGCTTTTCGGCAGGATTCAATCGCCGATCATCTGGGACGTCATAGCTATTACCACCTATCTTTCGGGCAGCGTTATTTTTCTCTATCTTGCCATGATCCGCGACCTTGCCATTCTTAGGGATAACCCTGTGAAAAAAGCCACCTGGCGGAATCCCATTTACAAGTTTCTGTCAATGAGATACCAGGATACTACAAAGCAAAAGGAACTATTGAATGTAGCAACCGATCTGTTGTCAATTGTAATCATTCCCCTTGCTATTCTGGTTCACTCGGTTCTTGCCTGGATTTTCGGAATGACGCTTCGTCCGGGTTGGCACAGCACCATTTTTGCTCCCTATTTCGTAATTGCCGCAGTATATTCAGGCACCGGCGTTCTGATAGTCGTTATGTGGGTTTTCAGAAAAGTTTACAATCTCGAATCGCAAATCACAAAAATTCATTTCAATTATCTCGGTATTATAATGATCGTTCTGGGCGCCATGTACGGTTATTTTACCTTCAGCGAATACCTCACCAGTTGGTATGGTTCCATTAAATGGGATATGGAAGTATTGCACAAACTTTTTAACCCCACCGAGTATTGGTCGCTGTTTGTCTATGCAGTTTTTATCGGGGTGCTGGTTCCAATTATCATCGTAACCGTTCCAAAATTCCGCAACATCAATTCAATAGCCTTTGCCGGCGCTATTGCGGTGCTTGCCCTCTGGGTAAAACGATATCTTATAATCATCCCAACCCTTGAATCCCCATTGCTTCCTATCCATGATTTACGTCCCGAATTTGTCCACTATTCGGCTACCTGGGTTGAATGGTCGCTTACTTTCGCCGGTATTGCAATGTTTATTCTGCTTTTCTATCTCTTTTCAAAATTTATCCCGATCATCCCGATCGTAAGAACCGGTGAAGAAAAGGACTATTCGAGGCTGAGGAAAATCGTGTTTGAAAAACAGATGAAAAAGGTTATCAAAGAGCGCAAAAATAGCGACGTTGTTGCAACAGGAATTATTATCCTTTTCATGCTTGCATTAACTCCCAGAGTTATGGCGCAGGGAGAAGAGCCTGTTAAAACCGTTTTGAAACTTGAGTATTTCCATGTTGATTCTGTCCAAAACCTTACCGCTACTTTGCGTGCAAAAGTTGCCGGGATGTATCATCCACTTGAAGGAATGGAGATAAATTT